>NZ_QZEG01000015.1:0-67581 GCF_009917605.1 Anaerotruncus sp. 1XD42-93
ATCGACGCCAGCCATATCAAAGTACATCCTGACGCTGCTGGCGCGCGGGGTGGAAATCAGGCGATGGGCCGCACAAAAGGGGACTCAACACCAAGATACATCTGGCCGTGGATGCGCATGGTATGCCGGTGCGATTCTTTATCACTTCCGGCACCACAGCGGATTGCACAATTGCAGCGCGACTGATTGAGGGCTTTCAGGCGCAATACCTTCTGGCAGATCGTGGCTATGATACAGACGCAATCATTCTCAAAGCTGTTGACGAGGGAATGATACCAGTCATTCCTCCAAGAAAAAACCGTAAACATCTCCGGGAATACGATAAATATCTTTACAAGCTCCGTCATCTCGTTGAGAATGCTTTCCTGCTTCTCAAAAGATGGCGCGGTATTGCGACTCGCTACGCCAAAAATGCCGCTTCTTTCGCTGCCGCTGTTCAAATTCGTTGTATTGCTATTTGGCTCCTTATTTATTGACGACACTCTCTAGAAAAGAAGCCATTACACCGCAGATACAAAAAGATCGATCCGGAAAAATGAAAGGCATATGTGGCAGAGCATCCGGATGCATACCCAAAAGAGATAGCAGAAGAATTTGGGTGCAGCGCAACCGCAGTTTATCTGGCTATGAAGCGTCTGAAAATCACCCGCAAAAAAAGGCAACGAGATACCGGGAGCAGGACGAGAAAAAGGCAGCGGCGTATCAGGAAGAAATCAGCGCCTATCCCATCTTAAAAATCGCTTATGTGGATGAATGTGGGATGGATACGTACTTGTACCGTCAATATGGCTATGCAGCCAGAGGGTAGAAAGTGTTCAGTTGCGCTTCAAATATGCAGATTCGCCCGCAGGCCCTTAAGCCTGTCCCGGCCAATCGGTAGCTCGGCAGCCGAGCCCCGAACCCGGAGGGCAAAATCGCTCCCGCTCCAGGGGAAAATATCCTGGACGTATTTCAAATGGACCAAGCAGGTCTTGTGAATCCGGTAAAACCTCCGATTGCGCAGGCGTTCCTCATAGACGCCCAGGGCGGTATTGTCGCTGTACTCATCGCCCGAAAGGGTGTGAATGATGCACCGCTTCCCGGAGCCGTGGGACTCGATATAGGTGATCTCGTTCAGATCCAGCAGGAGCGTATGCCTCTGGTTGCTGCTGATAGCGATGCGAAGCTCCTCCTCCAGTTCCGGAAAACGGGAGCTGACTTGGCTGAGAATCTGCCGGATGCGGGCAGGATCGTAAGGCTTGAGGATATAGTCATTGGCCTGAAGCTCAAACGCGGTGACGGCATACTCAGAATAAGCGGTCGCAAAGATGATCTTTGCGTTTGGCATCAACCGCCGGGCCAGAGAGGCCACTGTAGTCCCCTCCATATCGCCCAGACGGATGTCAATGAACAGAAAATCGAAGGTCTTTTTCTCCAGCAGCTGCATCGCCTGCACCCCGTTTCCGGCCTCATACACCTCTGACTGGGGGGCTATCTCACGGATCAGGCGGATCAACTCCTGCCGGGAATTCTTCTCGTCGTCAACGACTGCGATACGCATAGGATTCACTCCTTTCTGGTCTGGGCCGCAGGCCTCCGGGTGGTGTGAGCGGGAGGGAAAGGGATACGGCAGAGCCTTGCTCCGAGCTGTCTACCGAAAGAACGTATTGGCTACCGTAGACACTTCGCAAGCGTTTCTGCACGTTGAACAGCCCGCTATAGCCGGCATCGTTGGGATCGTGGAGGCGTTCGATGATCTCCGGCGGAAACCCATGGCCCTGGTCTGCAATCCGGATGTCGACCCGCCTGTCGGCCTGGTGGATGGCAATCTCGACATGCCGCTCCTCTACTGCGGTCTTGCCATGCCGTATCGCATTTTCCACGATCGGCTGGAGAATCAAAGGCGGCAGATAGAGCATCGGAAGCGCGTCGGGCAGCTCCCACACGACATGGATTGCTCCCTCAAAACGGGCTTCGGTAATGTACAGGTAGTTCCGCACATTGGACAACTCCTGCTCCAGGGTGACAAACGGCTCGTTGACCGTGAGGGACTGCCGGAAATAGCTGGCCAGCGTCAGGATCGTCTCCTGAGCCCGCTTTGGGCTGGTACTGCACAGAGCGGAGATGGTGCTCAGGGCGTTGAAGAGGAAATGCGGGTCGATCTGCGATTGCAGGGCCCGCAGCTCGGCCTGCTGGCGAAGCTGGATCTGGAGCTGGAATTCTCCCAGCTCCAGCATGGAGGAAAACATCTGCGCCAAACCTTCCGCGATGCGGCAGTCTGCTTCCAGGATCAGGTTTGGCCCTTGGGGGACACAGAGAATGAGCGTCCCCATGATCTCCCCCCGCCAGGCCAGAGGGGCGGCGATCACCGCCCAATCCGGGCCGCAGGTCTCACAGCCGCCCCGTTCCACCACCAGTTTCCCCTCTTCAATGGCTCGTCGGGCAGGAGGAAGCAGAGGGGCATCGTCCAACCACATGCCGCTGACCGCCACCACCTGTTCCAAACTGGTGAGCGCCACCTGAAACTCCGTCAGTATCTCCTGCACCGTGTCCACCGCTTTCTGCATTGCAGTACGGTTCTCCATCCCCTCCCGGAGAAAGGGAAGGCACTTCTGGGCGATAAAAAGCGCCAGATACTGCTGCTCCGCCAACTCGATGGCCACGCTACGGTTCAAGCGGCCCAGCAGCCCCATAAACAGGACAAGCCCCAGAGAATTGACTACAATTTTAGGAAACAGGATGACCTTTTCCAGATCGACCGCAGCGGAAAAGGGTTTTGATATCAGCAGAATCAACGCCGACTGGAGCAGCTCGGCCAAAACAACCAAGGCGGCCAAAATCAGGTTTCGATGCTTTTTCCGGGGCAGCCGATGGCAGGCTGCTGCCCCGATCAGGCCAAAGCAGAAGGTACCGATGCCGCAGGCCAGGGAGGTAAAGCTGGACGGGTCATAAAAGATGCGGTGGATACCTCCCAGCAGGCCGGCACACAGTCCGGGGATCGTCCCGCCCACCAGACCCGCAGCCAGGGTGCTGATCACCCGGGTGTTGACCACCGCACCCTGAAGCCCCAACCCGGTATAGGTGCTGCTGACAGACAGCGCACCAAAAATCAGACCCAGGCAGAGCTGCTCTGACAGGGATTTGTTCTGTTTTTTGAGCAGCTGCCGCAGGGGACCCAGCTCGATCAAAACAGCCGCTACCAGGACCAGAAGGCTGACATTGACCAGCAGGTATTCCAAAAGCTCATTTTTCATCGCTTTTCCCCCTTGCGGTTTTTCTCTTTTTGCACAGGGTAACACTGTTTTTTCTGAAAATCAAGAACTTTTTTCTCTCATTTTTTGCCGGGATCAGACGTCCTCCGCTGTTTATTCCTGAAATACAGCGATTCATTCCTTCTACGGCACAGGATAAGCCAATCCTATTGACGAAAAATTTTTTTGCCATAAAATCGTACTATAGGTTGGATTTGATTGGTGATATTAAACAAATCCGTGGATTGCCTGATGCTGTCCCGGAAGATTGCGGATCCGAAATCCGACCCAAGTGAAAATGAGTAAAAAGGAGACGGTATTCTATGAGGCACATGAAACGACTGATGGCACTGGCACTTGCCCTGTGTATGGCGTTTGCTCTGATCTCCTGTGGGAGCAGCCCAAGCGCTCAACCCGCTGACCCCGGAGCTGCCAGCAGCCAGTCCGATGCTTCCGGTAGCACCGAAGGAGCCGCTGCCGAAGGCGGTCTGACCGAAGCAGAACGGGCCAAAGAGTTTGTCACCGTGGCCACCGGCCCCACCTCCGGCATCTATTTCCCCATCGGCGGCGCTTTCGCTACCGCGCTCAGTGATTGGGGATATACCACCAGCGCCCAGGCCACCGCGGCTTCCGGCGAAAACATCCAGCTGATCCAGGAGAGCGGCGCCGAGATCGCGATCGCGATGCAAGACTCGGTGATGCAGGCCTACGAGGGCTTCGGCGCTTATGAGGGCAAAGAGCCTGCCAGCAACCTGTGCGCTCTGATGCGCCTCTGGCCCAACTATGTACAGCTGGTCACCACTGCCAATACCGGCATTAAATCGGTAGAGGACCTGAAAGGCAAGCGTGTGGGTGTAGGTGCGGCGAACTCGGGCGTGGAACTGAACGCCCGCATGATCTTCGAGGCATACGGAATGAGCTATGACGACTGCACCGTTGACTATCTGGCCTACGGTGAAGCGATCGACAACATGAAGAACGGCCAGTGCGACGCGGTGTTTGTCACCTCCGGACTTCCTAACGCCACCGTCACCGAGCTGGCTACCAGCTATGATATGGTCATTGTTCCGATCGACGGCGACGGCCGCGACAAACTGATTGCCCAGTACCCCTTCTATGCCGCTACTACCATCCCTGCCGATACTTACAACAACAAAGAGGACGTCCAGAGCGTCTTCGTATACAACATTATGCTGGTGCGGAACGACCTGTCCGATGCCATGGTCTACGATATGCTCAACGGCATTTTTGAGAATATCGCTACCATTCAGGCTTCCCACAACGCGGCCAACAAAAACATCTCTCTGGATGTGGGCATCAGCGACCTGCAGCTTCCGCTGCATCCCGGGGCTGAAAAATGGTGGGCAGATCACGGCTTTACCAAATAATGCAGCCTTTGCGACGGTATAGAGCGGCCGTCCTTTTGATGGCGGCCGCTCTGCTCGCCGCGATGCTCTCTCCGGTTCTGGTGCTACGGGTGTCTTATCAGAAGACCGGCGAAGTGATCCTCACCCGGACGGTCCGGCCCGGAGACGAGGTGTCCGTAACCTTGACCCACTCGTTTGAGCACATCCCCTGGAATGAATATTATCAGGTTCAGGCGGACGGAACCTTCCTGCTCAAACGGATTGAAGTGGGCGGTTACGGTGCTGGCATCCCTGCGGAAATGGATGTCCCCACCTATTTGGGGGAGGACGGTCTGGTCCACATGGACGAGATCAACTCTGTCTTCCTCAGATTCCAGTGGGTGACCTCCCAAATCAACATGAAAGAGCTACTGCTCAACGGACAACCTGTTCTGGAATTCTCGGAAATTCCCCATCACAGCTTTGTCACCTGCGAAATTTTAACGCAAAGGAGGCTGTTTCACTTTGGCTGAAGAAACAAACGTATTCCATCAGGAATTGACATCGGAAGAAGCCGCCAAACAGGAGGCCCTTCTGGAAAAACATGAAAAGGCCGCCCGTACCCGAAAATTCAGCTCCCCCGTCCTGAACAAGGCCTTGTCCTTGTTCTGTTTTCTGTTTACAATCTACCATCTGGCCTATGCTTCCGGCATCCGCATGATGCAGATGGTGAACTTTAAGCATCACGCCATTCATGTGGGCCTGATCCTGATCCTCAGCTTTGTGCTCTATCCCGCTTGGGAAAAGGCGTCTCGGAAACGGATCGCGTGGTATGACTATCTCTTCACCGCCATCGCCATTGCGGAACCGATCTATGTCTTTATCCGGTATAATGCGTTTATCTCCACCGGGTTCAAGCCCTCCACGCTGGACGTCATCATGGGCACGCTGCTGGTGATCCTGGTGCTGGAGGCCACCCGCCGTATCAGCGGCATGGCGCTACCCATTCTGTGTGTCATCTTCCTGCTTTATGGCATCTTTGGACGCTATATTCCCGGCCTGTTCCGCCACCGGGGCTATGACTGGGTTTCGATCATCAAATATCTGACAACCGACATTTATGGTATTTACGGCTCATCCATCAAGGTGTCCGCCACCTATATCGTTATGTTTATCATCTTTGGTGAGGTAATGAACAAGTGTGGTATGGGGCAGCTGTTCAATGATCTGGCCAGCTCGATTGCCGGCGGCACCAAGGGTGGCCCCGCTAAGGTAGGCGTCATTGCCTCCGGCCTGTTGGGCATGATCAACGGTGCTGCCGTGGCCGTAGTGGTCACCACTGGTTCCTTTACCATCCCCTTGATGAAGAAAAACAACTACTCGGACGAATTCGCCGGGGCGGTCGTTGCCACCGCTTCGGTCGGTGGACAGCTGATGCCGCCCATCATGGGCGCCGCTGCCTTCGTTATGGCGGAGACACTGGGCGTAAAATACGCGATAATTGTTACCGCTGCCATCATACCTGCGATCGTCTACTACTCCGGTATTCTGTTCCAGGTGCAGCTTCGGGCCAATAAAGAAAAGATGTATGGCCTGCCTAAGGACCAGCTTCCGAAAATCAGTACCGTCCTGAAGGAGCGGGGACATCTGATTATTCCGATCGCTTTCCTGGTCATTATGATGTTCGCTTCCGGTTGGACCGTGCTGAAAATCGCCTTCTGGAGCATCATCATTACGATCGCCGTGGCGGAGCTGAGACCTGTCAGCCGTATGAGCCTGAAGGATATCTATGACGCCTTTGCCCAGGCTGCCCGGTCCACCGTTTCGGTCGCCATCAGCTGTGCTTGCGTGGGGATCATCGTCGGTGTCTGCTCTCAGACCGGTTTCGCCCTGAACATCGCCAGCGCAATTATCAGCATCGGACGGAACGCGTTCCCCGCCATCCCTGCCCTGAGCCTGTTCCTGACCCTGCTGTTTACCATGGTCACCTGCATGATCCTGGGCATGGGCCTGCCCTCAATCCCCTCCTACCTCATCACTGCAACCATCGCCGCCCCTGCCCTGATTCAGCTGGGTGTGCCCGATCTGGCGGCCCACATGTTCTGTTTCTACTTCGCCATGTTTGCCAACCTGACCCCTCCTGTGGCGCTGGCCTCCTTCGCTGCGGCAGGCATCTCCGGCGGCAATCCTATGAAAACCGGCTGGGTATCGGTCAAGCTGGCAATCGCGGGTTTCATCGTCCCTTATATGTTCATCTACAACCAGGGTCTGCTGCTCTACGATGTCAACCTCTTCAGTGGCGCTTGGATTCTGCTCACCTCAGTGATCGGCGTGGCGCTGATCAGTGTGGCCGCTGAGGGATTCCTATTCACCAAGGTTCCCATTCCGGTGCGTGTGCTTTCCGGCGCTGCCGCCCTTCTGTTAATTAGCAGCGAGCCGATCAGCGATGTGGTCGGACTGGTTGTAACCGTATCGATCGTTCTGCTTCAGCATATGCTGGCAAAGCGCAAACCGCTTGTCGGGGTTTAAGAACCATCCCGCTCGCTTGTTGTCGCCGTCGGTATGCCGGAAAGCCGGTTTGATCGCAGGTTCTCAAACACAAACAAGAAAGGTCCAGAGCGGATGTGCGCTCTGGACCTTTCTGCCGGGAAAACGAACGATCCTATCTCTTTTTCCCTGCCTCTGTGACCGTCATGCTCCCGCCTTCTTCGCATATTCCCCTTTGAGGTCAAAGGCATGGTTCATGGGTCCGCTGCCTTCGACCAGATCCAACAGGTCGGCCAGGACGCCGGTCAGATACTGTTGATCCAGCAGCTCAACCTGCTGGCGTCCGAGCTTTACGGTGAATATGCATAGGAGCTGCACAAAAGTCTATCCGAAATCTTTGAGGAGGGCTGCTGCCGCGCAATCTATGACCAACAGCAGTATGCCGGGTTTGGGCAAAACTTTGACACCTTAAATGTCAACCAGATCGAGGCGGCGGTTACGACCGCGATGACCGCGCAGCTCCAAAAGGCGATGGGGATAGGCGCGTATGAGGCGCGCCGCCTGATATGCACCGAGTGCCGCCAAGTCTCTAACCGGGCGGCGGTGCCGGGGTATAGTCAAAGAAGTTGAAAAGCATCAAACAAAGCGTCGTCGAAGGAAGGAGAAACGGGAAGATCTCTACGAAGCTGGCGTTTAAGCCAGGCCCAGAAGTGCTCAGTAGGGTTGAGAGTTCAGGAGAATAGGGAGGTTTGAGACAGCGACCATCCGCACTGCCCCAGCCTTAAACGCATCATCTTAGCGTTGCGGTGTCTGACGTTTTCGTTCTTTTGTTGTCATGATCTTTACCCCTTCCTTTTCCATTATACAGAATATTTTTCTGTCCGGCAAATCGGGTATGGGGGCAACCCGTGAGATTGCGTTCAAGGCGACATTTGTCGTTTCCTCAAGCTGCTCCTGGGCCATACCCCGTTCCTTGAAAGCAGGACGGCAAACTGTGATTCTTAACACGCACGCTTTTAAAGAAAACGATGGTGAAAACGTATAAGCCATACCTCCAACTATATATTCTTCTGATGACACCACAAGAATCCCTGTGCCGCTTACGGCACGGGGATTTCATTTTGTCGGGGAAGGAGCTGTGAGAAACGTACATAACAATGGAATCTATCATCCAAAAAATCGAATATTCAATTTTAAAACACCACCATCAACCTTTTAACGACCCGTAAAAAGATTCTTTAAAAGGGGAATATAAAGGCCCTTGAAAAGAATCTTTTATCGACTGGATTTTGGACGTGAGGTGCTGGTAAACTGTGTTCCGGGTAACTTTGTTTAGGAGGAGGTCAGCCTGTGATGAACATCGACTTGGACAATCTGAATGAGGATGTTGTTTATGAAGCCTTTGGAGTTGACGGAAACGAAGGTGAGGCCCTAAATGACATCTATCTGGAACTTTTTGAACTGATAGGCCGTGAGGGTATGCTCAAGCTGTTCAAATACTTCCGTGGAGACAAGATCGACTGCCCTATGCGGCTCTATCGCCCGGAGTTTGTAGCGGATTTGGCAAAGCAAACAACAGACCGGCGTGAACGGGCCAAGATTGCCCGGGCCGCCGGATATACTGTCAAGTTTATTGAAACCATACTCCGTAAACGGAGAGAAGAAGATGAAAGTGAAGGGGAATCTGAGTAATCCATTATGAGGGATTGATCTATTACAGGTGACAGCCTAAATTAACAAGGAGGAGACAAATCATGTTCTGTCACAAATGCGGAGCGCAAATAGCCGAAGGTGCAGGCTTCTGTCACCAATGCGGCACAAAGGTTATTCGTACAGATAACACATCGGCGGTATCCAATCTAAAACAAACACCCGATTCCCCCATCCAAACCACCCTTCCGGAAGCTGACAACAGCGGCTTCAAAGCGTTTGTCGATAACCACATCCAAAAGGTTACCGACTTCCAATCGGCAGAAGAGCTGCTGGGAAGCAAGGTATCCCTCCGGTTCCTGTGGATATGCCTTGGGGTTGCCGCCCTATTAGGGCTCATAACCCTGAACCCCATCCTCCTGCTGTTCTTCCTGCTCCTCGGATATGCTGCGGCCCGCGTCATATGCGGGGTAAAGAAGGGACGGTGCGCCTTTCGGTATCAGGGGAAGATGGAGGGCGAAATCGACACCGACGACCTCATCCGGTTTATGATCACGCACCTGAGCTATCTGCAACCCTATTTCCATGAGTGGGGATACATAAAACGGGAGGCTCTCAGCGTACGCGGAGCCGTACAGGAGGCGGCAGCGGATGCCATCCGGGCAAGCACGCAGGAGATCGGTATCTGCACGCCCTTCGGAGAGGAGCAACGGCGTATGGCCGTTCTTATCATCCGGGCCGACCCCACAGACCGTGATTCCGGGAAAAAGGAATATTTCACGGATGCGGAAAACCGGCTTGAAGGGGCCTCCTTCTTATCGCACGATATGGGGTTTCAGAAGTATAAATGCGTCGTGAAAGCGGCCCCCATATTGCAGGTGGCCATGGAGTATTACTTCAATCACTATCAAAGAAACTAAAGGGGAAGATAAGATGTTCTGTCCGAAATGTGGCACAAAGGCATTGGACGGTGCCGGGTTCTGCCAAAAATGCGGAACGAAGCTGATCGCAGATGCTTCTGCACAGTCGGCAACACCCAACCCGGTAAGTCCGACGCAACCGGCCGGCAAGCCTTCTGCGGCCGTTCCAAAGAAAAAGAAACCGAAAAAGCTGTTGATTATTCTGGGTGCGGTCTTCGCTCTCATTGTGATACTGATTGCGGTAAATGCCGGTAATCTAGCAAAAAGAGGCGAACAGGCAGCAAAAGATGAAGAATATATCAACTCCCAGCAGCAATCTTCAGAGGCCAAGACGGATTCGGAAGTCAAGACGGATGTTGACGATACCGCCGGTAAACTGCTCTGTAAAAGTGTTCCGGTTGATACCATGATGGATATGACCGCAGAGGGTATCATCGCGGCCTTTGGAGAACCTGACATTCATGAAGCGGATGTTTACTATGATACTGATAGAATCGAATATGTATCGGATCAGCTATGTTTCATCATGTCCGAGGATGGCAGTGTATTTTGCCTTGACGCCCCCGCAGAAAAATTCACTTTAAACGGCCAGAGCCTTAACCTGTATTTTGACGATCTCGTCGGCATACTTGGTGATGATTACTACAGTCTCGGAGAAGCGGGATATCAATGGAGTATCGGCGACCTCTCATATACCTTCTACATTTCTACGGACGACTACATTGCCGACATCATTGAGGTCTCCAAAATCGATACCGATGAGCCGGTTAATAACGACGCCTATCTGGGCGACGAAGGCAATGACGGAGGTTATGCCAATTTGGATCCCGCGCTGGTCGGCAGGTGGAGGTCATATGACGGCGGGACGCTTGAATTTGATGGCAGCGGGGTTATCAGCTCCTGCGATTTCAAATGCTGGAGTATGAGCGCCGGAAAACCGGAGCGGATATGTTGGGAAGCCTTTAACGGCAGGGTGACTTGTTCCGCATACTTTGACCAAAATATCACATACGAAATTTCCGAATTACCGGATGGAGGTGAAAGGGCAATTATCACCTTCCCGGATTCCAATAACTGGTCGCTTGGGTACCAGCGTACATCCGGATCAACCGGTGACGGGATTGTCGGAACGTGGACCAGTGCGTCCAATTCACGCTGGTCCTACCGGTTTAACGAAGACGGCACCGGAATGGAGAGCGAAAAATACCCGCTTACCTGGGCCGCTGATACAACGGATGACGGCGCCGGTGCATTAAGCTATACCCTGTTGGACAGCACATACTTTGATTATACCGTGGAGGGTGATTCGCTTGTAGTCTTTCTTTCTGACAGTAGCCGGATATATACCAGAGTCGGAAACTAACGGATAACTGATAGGATATGGCAAAGAGGGCGGCTTCGGTCGTCCTCTTTGCTGTTTCTACGAATGATTGAGGAGACGATCATGATGTACGCAAAACATACAATTTTCAAGCACCGGAAACTTTCTGCCGTGTTTACCGGTTCTTTGCATCCCAGCCATGGAAAATAAGTTTGATCCCACCGAAGGAATTACCACCCTAAGCCTGTACCCCTATGATTCGGACACCGGCAAAGCCCGGTTTGCCTGGTGCCGCACGATAAATACCGGAGGTACTCCTAATGGAACAAAAAAAGCTGCTTCAACAATTCAAGCCGCCCTGCAATCAATGCCCGTATAAGCTGGGGCTGGTACAAACAGTAATCAATCCCTGCCCTCAGTGCAAGGTGAACGGTTATAAAACCTATGAGCAGTTCAAAAAAGAGCCGTCAAAAAAATATTCAAGATAGCAGATAGCAATCATGATAGCTTGGTATTAGCGTCCCTGTCCTTTATAAAATCTTATGGAATATAGGAACTGCATATCGTATGGCTCGCTGTTTTAACGATATATTCTATCCTTAGATCAAAAAAAGGAATGGGGGTGCAAAATTGTCCTACCGCAGAACCCTTGAAGTGGTGCTGATTGTCCTTACCGCCTTGCTTGCCATGGCAAAGGCTCTCAGCGAAATGGACAGGTCGCCGGATGCGGCCTAGAAAACCGCATAACCGGCATAAACAGAGGGCCTCCTTATACGGGAGGCCCTCTGTTTATCTATCTCGGCGCAGAAAAAATTCAAATATCCAAATCAAATTCAGGAGGTAAAAGTGATGTCTGCAAACGTTGAAACGATGTTCTATCTCCGCGAAAAGCCCTGGCATGGCCTGGGTATCCGTGTCGGGACTGCTCCCACGTCCATTGACGCCCTTGTGCTCGCCGGTCTGGATTGGGAGGTTATCCAGAAGGATGTCTACACCGAAAACGGCTCCCTGATCGCTGGGTATAAGATCAACACCCGCAGCACCGACAACGCCGCCCTGGGCATCGTGTCCGACCGGTACAAGGTGGTGCAAAACGAGGAGGCTTTCCAATTCACCGACGACCTGTTGGGCAAGGGCGTGACCTATGAGACTGCCGGAGCTTTGCAGGGAGGCAAAAAAGTCTGGATGCTGGCCCGGATACCGCACCGTTACATCATCGCCGGGGATGAAATCGCGCCCTATCTGGTGGTCATGAACTCCCACGACGGCAGCAGCGGTATCAAGGTAGCCATGACCCCCATTCGGGTGGTCTGCCAGAACACCCTCAACCTTGCTTTGGACAGCGCCAAGCGTATCTGGACGGCCAAACACACCGAGAACGTCATGAGCCGTGTTCATGAGGCCGAGGAGACTTTGGGATTGGCCGAGAGGTACATGGTTGAGCTGGGCCGGGGCATTGATGCCTTGTCGAAAATCAGGCTGACCGATAAGAAGGTCATGGAGTTCATGCAGGAGTTCTTCCCTGTCTCGCTCGACCTGCCCGAAGTGCAGCGCAAGAACAATCTCCGGCTGCTGGGGGATATGAAGCGGCGGTACTGGGAGGCTCCCGATCTCTCCCATGTGGCGAAGAATGCCTACCGTTTTGTCAACGCCGTCAGCGACTTTGCCACCCATGCCGATCCCATCCGCAGGACGAAAAACTACAACGAGAACCTGTTCCTGCGTACCGTTGAGGGTAACCCGATGATTGATAAAGCCTACAAGATGGCGCTGGCGGCTGCGTAAAGGAGGTTATGAAATGTCGGTAAAAATCTTAGTTTCCACGGAAAATATGCCCTATGAAGATTGGCTGGAATATCGTAAGCAGGGAATCGGCGGCTCGGATGCATCCGTGGTCTGCGGTATCAACCGGTACAAGTCCCCTGTCGAGCTGTGGATGGAAAAGACAGGCCAGCTTCCTCATCAGGAGGCCGGGGAAGCCGCCTATTGGGGGACGCAGCTGGAACCTTTCGTCCGGGCCGAGTTCACCAAACGCACGGGCATCGAGGTCAGCCGCAGAAACGAACTGCTTCAGAGCGAGGAACACCCCTTCATGCTCGCGAATCTGGACGGTATCTGTGAAGTCCCGGATGTTGGCCCCTGCATCTTTGAGGCTAAGACGGCTTCGGCTTACAAAGTCGGCGAGTGGGAGGATGCCATCCCGGACGAGTACGCACTCCAGTTGGCCCATTACATGGCTGTTACTGGCTATGCCGGGGCCTATATCGCCGTTCTCATTGGTGGCAATACGTTCAAGTGGAAATTCATCGAGCGCGATGAGGAGTTGATTTCTATGCTCATTCAGCTTGAGACCGATTTCTGGAACCATGTGCAGGATGGTACGCCTCCGCCGCTGGATGGCTCCGATGCCTCTGCTAAATTCCTGGCCGAACGGTTCCCCAACAGCAGACCTAAGTCCCACATCATCCTGCCCGAGACTGCTGATGAACTGCTAGCTCAATACGATGAAGCCTGCGAGGAGTTGGAAGCCGTCACCGAGCGAAAGCAAAAGGCCGAGAATCTGCTGAAGGAGATGATAGGAGAGAATGAGGTAGGCACTGCCGGTGATCGGATTATCACCTGGAAGAGTGTGTCCCAGGAACGGCTGGACAGCAAGACTCTGAGAGCCGAGCATCCCGTTCTGTATAAGAAATATGTAAATCAAACGTCATACCGCCGCTTCTCTGTCAAAGCGGCCGTGTAAACAGGAGAATGAACAATGGATACCACGAAATTGAAAAGTCGTTTAGGCGATAAGGTGCAGGAGTTACAGAAGCCCACTGGGGAGCCGAATATTACCGTTGCTCCTGCCGCTGATATCTCACTGGCTCCGAGCGATTCTAGCTACATCGCTCTGACCAGCAACGCCCTTGACCTGATCCGTGCCAATTTGAAAAGCCAGCCGCTGACCCTCGATCTGTTCGATATCGTGAAGTCGCCCTCCGGTGGCTCCACGGTGTTTTCTGTGCCGGGACTAGCCGGAGACGAGGCTGAGAAGGAGCTGACGGGAATCATTTTAGACTACACCACGCCCCGGGCCTATTGGGATACCCCTGATCCGGTCGAAGGTACGCCCCCTGTCTGCATGAGTCGGAACAGTATTATCTCCCACGACGGGAAGGCCTGCGCCCTCTGCCCATTTAATGACTTCGGCTCCAAAGATGGGGACAGCAATGCCAAGGCGTGCAAGGAGTCGGTGCTGCTCTTTCTGCTGCGGCCGGGCAGTGTTATCCCGCTTCTGGTTCGTGTCCCTGTGACCAGCAAGCCAAGGTTTCTGAAATATTCCACACGACTGCTGAGTACCTTGACGCCGATCAACAGTGTGGTGACAAAGATTACTTTGGAGAAGGCCACCAGCAAACAGGGGAAGCCTTATGCTCTCTTTCACTTTGAGGCGACCGGCACTCTCGGTCCGGAAGAAGCCGCCAACGCCAAGGCATATGCCCGGCAGTTCATGGAGATTGTGAACGCTGCCGAGCTGGCGCCGGAGTTGGCGGAAGCAAGCTGAGATATACCACTATACCCGGTGTCCCTGCTTGATCGCGGGGATGCCTGGTCATTTGCTTTTGGGAGGAAAACAGATGCGCATTTTAGTTGTAGAGCCGGAGTGCAGGCCGGAAGTACGGGAAATCAATGATACTCTGGAAGCCATGCAGGAGATCGTAGGCGGACTGATTCAGGTTATTTATCCGTTCGATGATCCTGTTGCTCTGGTCTGCAATGACGAGGGAAAGATTTTGAACCTGCCTATGAACCGAGGCTTGCGGGATGAAAACGACCAAATGTACGATATCGTATTCGGGACGTTCTTCCTGTGTGGGGCTCCTATGGACAGCGACTGCTTCACCAGTTTGACCACCGGGCAGATCGAACGGTATCGGAAGAGATTCTACACTCCCGAGATATTTTGGGGTATGGATGGGCACATTGTCTGCCTGCCGTTGGAGGGATGTACAGAATGAAAGTGAGGGCCTATATTCACAGCTTGAAGGATCATGAGCATGACCGTCATGTGATGGGTGAGGCGGAGATCATCCGGCAGATTGGCGACAACCTGTATCTGGCCGAGGTCAATGGCGTCCGCTGTACGGCGATTTTTAACTGCTTCACAGGAGCCTATTTCGTTGACGATGTGTATGGTATTCGGAAGGAGGAGTCTAATGAGTAAACGGAATTTCAAAGTGACGATCACCGAGAGATTGAAGCGGACGGTGGAGGTAGAGGCAGACGATTGCCAGGAGGCAAAGCAGATGGTTTCCGACGGCTGGCACGACAGCAAATACATCCTCGGTTCTGAGGACTTCGTTGATGTAGAATTTGAGGCCATACCTGCTACTGATGACGCATCCAAATAGTCCCATTCAGGTACACTCAAACGGCACTATGAAAAAGCGTCCTATTAGAGTTGGCTTTTCGGGTTCTGGTACGTTCCAGATTTGAGACCGACTCTAATGGGACTTTTGCTTAAACTTATCTTTTATCAGGGGATGATAGAGAGTGAAGATCGGCTATATCAGAGTGAGTACCCAAGATCAGAACACCATCCGACAGGAAGTTCTTATGCAAGAGCTAGGTGTGGATGAAGTTTACATCGACCGCATGAGCGGCAAAAATGCCAACCGACCGGAGCTACAAAAAATGATGGAGTATGTTCGTCGAGGAGATACGGTGATCGTAGAATCCATCAGCCGGTTTGCACGGAACACCCGGGACCTGCTGGATTTGGTGGAGCGATTAACTACCAAGGGAGTTGAATTTGTCAGCAAGAAAGAAGCCATCGACACCACAACTCCTACAGGAAAATTCATGCTGACCATTTTTGGTGCTGTGGCAGAATTGGAACGGGAGTATATCTTGCAGCGTCAACGGGAAGGGATCGCCATTGCTAAGGAACAGGGCAAATATACCGGACGGAAACCAAAAGAATCCCCAGATTTCGATAGGGTGGTCAGCCAGTGGCAACGTGGTGAGATTACCGCAGTCGGGGCCATGCGAACATTGAAAATGAGTAAGACCACGTTTTATCGAAGGGTAGGGAAAGACAAAAGAAATATCTCATTAGAATGAAAGAGGAAGGGCTGGCTTCGTTGTTTATTTATCTTTGCGGCAGATTTTGCGCCCAACAAGCTGCCGCAAAGTAGGTGTAATAATTTGCGGGATAATTTGAAATCGTTTGACCCAAAATCTCCCGCAAAGATATATTGCTATGTCGGCCAGCCCTTCCTCTACCATGTCGAACACATCATGAATAGGCTCAAACCTTAAGGGTACTTATTCTCTCATGAAGCAATTATAATTGACATTTAAAGCTCTGAAAATCCTTTCTCGAGAGGACAATTTATCTTCAATGCGTAAGTGAACCCCCAGGGCCAGCACACTCCTTAAGATCAACTATATAAGTCTGTAATCAGAACTTCGAGTTGAAAGACGAGAGGAGAATTGCTATAATACAGGAAAAAAGAAGGAGTACTCCTATGGGTTCATTTGCTCCGATTCCTTCACATGAGAATCAGGTTGAGATTGACCTTGAGAAACTCGTTCCATTTGCTCACTATCCGTTCAGTTGGTTTCAGGGGCAACGACTGGAGGAGATGGTTGATGAAATCAGCGAGTGTGATCCCATCGACATTATTGATGGACAGGTTGTGGAAGGAAAAGCTACTGGCATTAAAATAATTAGTCCGATCATTGTCCGTCATACTACTGATGACCAATATGAAATTCTTGATGGACACTATCGAGTTGCTGCTGCAAGGAAGTTAAAGAGAATACTGCAATTACAATCGGTAAAGATTCCAGCGATCATCAAAAGAGAGCTGACTGATGAAGAAGCTCTGTCTGAAGTTTCAGACACGAATCCTATTGGACTACTTTTGAAACATGGTATTGATATTTTTTGTGAAGATTACAGACAGTCTGATGGGTATAAGTGTTTAGCTGGTGCCTTGATTTGTTCAGACGGAAACAGCAGCATGGCCTTAGACGAATACATAGAACACTTCCTGCTGGACGATCATAATAGATATGATTTATATGAAAGTATCTACAGTATGGGAAATCCCTATGAACTGAATGAAGAAGAATGTAACGATGAGGTTGTGGCTCGTGAGATTCTTCAAATAATCACCCCAGGGTATAAAGAAAAAATAGCTAAACTGGAAAAATCAAAAGAGGAACGTGACGTAGATGCTCTAAGTAAACTACAGGCCACAATAGAAGATGAAATACCAGAGTTAGTCCGTACCTTTGTCCGAAAAGACAGTGGATATATTCAGCAATTAAAAGATTATCTGAATTTTGATTTGGATGCCTACGATTATGATGATGTTCAAAACCGGCGTGAGAGAGCCAAACTTCTCTTTTTCGTTCATATGTTGAAAAAGAGAACATTTCCCCATATGAATATTTTACAGTTGCTTGGCAGACCATCCATGGAAAACATTGATAATTCGTTCTTGGGATGGGAAACAAGTAACGGAAAGTACGTCAAATTTGTGAAGCATGAGGTCGAAAAAGAACTTTCATTGACCCGAAAAAGCAACATTAAACAGGCTGTGTCCTTTGTCGTAAACACATGGGGAGACTACATCAATTCGCTATGTCACGATGTTGCTCTTGTGCTTGCTACCGGAGGAGACTGCTCCAAGGATATAGAATCGATAATGTCTCATATGCAAGCGATTTTTGTTTATCAGAAACCTGTGGACTGCAAGTTTACTCCCTTAACCCCTCTGGAAGCATTTTACTTACGGCTCACACAAAACGAATATCTCGGACAGCTATACGATATACTGAAAATTTTCAAAATAAGCTCCGGTGCCGATTATCCCGTTCCTGTGGAATATATGAAGGAAATGGAAGAATTTCAATTCAGAAAAATGAGCACTGAGGACATAGAGAAATTTTTTGAACCCGAAAATATCCAGCAGATTGCAAAATATGTCTATCTAAAGGATGAGACGAGCAAAGAGGAACGGAGGAAGATACGGAACAACAAAGATAAGGTGCTTAGATTCCTTGACTTTTGCAAACTTGCTGATCCTCTGGGGATTTACAATGTGATGGAGGATGTTACTGAACTGCTGATTATTTCATGCTTACAGAGTATTCTTTTGGACAGCAGCAATGAGATATTCGATTATGCCTTTCATGGATTTGAAGGTGGAAAAGGATACCGCAAAGGAAAGATTCGTGTTCAGGCCGCATTGAAAAACGACCGTCATACTTGTGATGCTTTACAAGTTTACTGGGTTCGCCGGGTTATGGATCGTAGCTATGCCAATGTGGGTGACGGCAATATCAGGAAGGTAACGACAAAAATTGAGACGAGATGTATCGAAGCATTATCACGAGTTTTGAACAGTTCCACGATTGAAGAAATGTTGGAGGCAAGCAGTTTTTATTTGAATAAATCAGCGGAGTAGAACTCCTAATCTCAAAGGTGAATATTGCGGTGTAAAAAAGGGCGTATCCTGCGGTTCGCAGGACGTGCTCTTTTTTGTTATTCTGTGCTTGCCCAAATAAATTAAAGGAGGTAACACGATGTCTACTCAAGGAAAATTCGCTCCCATTACCAACCCCAATATGGATCCGCCAAAGATAAGCCACACGCAAGACCTTGATGAAATCAAGGATAAGATTATTTCTCTTCAAAATGATGTTGAAAAGTCTTATCTTGAAATTGGCCGATTGCTTTTGAAGGCAAAAGAGATAAATGGAAAACATGGCGAGTGGCTCGGATGGGTTCAGGAGAATGTAGATTTGTCTGTTTGTAAGGTCGAGCGGCTAATGAGAGTCGCTCGATGGATAGATAAAAACGAAGCGCCAGTGCAGGGTTTGACGTTTACCCAAGCGTACCTGCTCTGCAAAATGTCCCAACAACAACTTGCAGAATTTGGGGATTTTATAAATGGGCTGGATAAAGTCAAAGACATGACAAAACGGGAGTTGGAGGCCAAAATCCGGGAATTTCTAAAATGGAAAAATGGGAAATCATCCACCGCTCAAGTCTCCCAGCAGGCAGAACCCCAAACCTCGACTAAAGACGGCCTCAGTGAGCGGTTTGATCGAATTAGAAATGATGTGTCAGAGCTGGCAAGTATTATAAACGGCACTTCTGGTTTATATGACACCTTTGCCTCTGAGCTTTGCAAAGTCTGCCAGACCATCCTCCAGCAGCTTTTGCCGGAAGACGTGGAAAGCATCTGAAACATCGGGTACGGCAGCCGGTCTTCGGCCGGCTTAATGATTAGGAGGCGGCTAAAGGGTTATGGGAAAGGAAAAATACAACACATGGCTGGGTGATCCCGATTACAACGCCAGTCGCGTAAAGCTTACGAGCGCAGATTATATCTATCTACAGAAATCGCGGGAGTCAGATGGGAGAAGTCCTCCGAAAGAAATGCTCCTCCCCATACGGGACGGCCCCGGTTTCTTTTTGGGCCTGCCAAGCGGGCCCGGAGGAAGCAGCTACGTCGGCATACCGCAGAATACCGAAGGAAATTTCATGGTGGTTGGCGGGAACGGCAGCGGCAAGAGTGCCGGAATTGCCAAACCAACGTTAAAAACATGGCAGGGGCCAATCTGTGCTACGGATGTCAAAGGCGAGCTGTCCCTGTGTTATGAGGAACTGAGTGACCAGGGGCTTGTCACGCGCCCCTATCTCGTTTTTGATCCTACACAGCCAGAGGGCCCTGGCTACGACCCGCTTTGGCTGCTGTCACACGATGGTGAGGACAATCTCCTCAACAACGTCAGGGAAATTGCCATGGCAATCGCTCCAGTTTCGCCAGAGGACAAGCAGCCCTTCTGGGCCGAAACGGAACAGGGGGTAGTTGCGGCGGCACTCCTCTATTATTTCAAACTTGGATTGAGTTTCAGTGAAATCATGTGCAAAATTCTATCTTCGTCAACAAGTGAATTATGTAAAACGCTGGTGCAAAGCCAAGACGTTTGTGTGCGGATTCTCCTCGGAGAAATGGCTGTCATGAAACCGGAAACCTTGGCCAACATTGACAGGGGGATGCGCAACAAGCTCATGCTTTTTGCCGCCGATCCGTATATCAGCCATGCGTTTCGGGGCCAGCGCGAGGGAGCAAGCTGTTTCAATTGGAGCGACCTCGATCATTATAACATTTTCCTGCGTATTCCCGCAGATAAAATTGATCAATGGAGTGGAGCGATCAACCTTATGTACATCCAACTGATTCGGCATTTGGAGCGCCGGCCCGAAAAATACAGTGCGGGGGGTGCAAGCAATCGTCAAACGCTGCTGCTGATGGACGAGTTCGCCCGGTTTGGAAAGCTCCCAATGATTACCGCCGCCATGGCTACCCTGCGCAGCAAAAACGTCAACATCTGTTTGATGGTCCAAAGCGTTGCACAGCTGGACAAAATCTACGGCGAACATGACCGGCGGATCATCTTTGACAACTGCCAATTCCAAGCAATCCTGCGGGCCAACGATGCCGACACGCAGAAATACCTGTGCGAGCTGGTCGGGACCCATATATGCAGCCGGCATAGTACAAGTGAGCAGATGGACGAAGAGCTGGACACCACAGGTTACAACAGGCAAACCAACGAAGTTAGGGAGTGGGTCGTGCAACCCCATGAGCTGTCAACGTTGGAGGAGGTACTTGTTCTGTCCCCATATGGATCCTGCCGGGTGAAGAAGCTTCGGCCGGACGACGAAATGTGTTCCATGCTATCGGCTACCCCTCAGGTGATCCGTGCAAAAATCATCTCGATCATACCGGCTGATACTTCGGATGCTCATGCAATCCCCTGCACGGTCATACGCCCGACAGAAATCATCACTTATCATTCTAAAAAGAACGAAGGAGCGAAAATCATGTCCATTGAGGAACGAACCGCAAATGCCAACCGGCGTATTGATGCCGCTGAACGGAAGCGGAGACAGGAAGAACGGGCTGCTCAGGAGGCACAGAAGAAAAAGGACAACCGCCGCAGCTACGCCATTGGGGAACTAGTTGCTAAGTATTTCCCCCAAGTCTCAGACCTTGAGCAGGAAACAAATGGCGAGAATACCGATAGCTTTGAACCCTTGGAAGCATTTCTGTACGTCCTATCTATTGATTATGAATTGGTTGAAGAACTGAAAGGCCGGGCGGCTCAACTGGTATCGGATGACCCGGATGGAGAATGGCGCGCACCCGTTTGAGTGCTCTGCTTTAGTAATTAGTAATGATGCAACAGTGCGAAAGGAAGGGCGAGATTTATGGCGAATTACCATTTTGAGACTAAAATCATCAGCCGCGGGAAAGGAGGCTCTGTTACCGGCGCAGTCAGCTACATCTGCGGGCGGACACTGCGCGACAGCTACAACGGTAGGACATATTATAACCACCGGCAGGACGTTGTGTGGGAGAAGATATTTCTGCCCGATAGCGCGCCGCCGCAGTTTCGGACTCTCCAGGAGCTCTGCGATGAGATCGAGCGGGCGGAGGTACGCTGGGATGCCCGCACGGCGCGGCAGTTCATCGGCTCTTTGCCCAACGAGCTGCCTCCTGGGGAATTGGTTCGGATCGTTCATGAGTTCATAGAGAGCAATTTCCTGCCCTATGACCTGTGTGCGATTGCAGCTATCCATCGGGGCCGCAATCGTGATGATTCGTCCAAAAACAACCCGCATGTCCATATCATCGTCCCCACCCGGGCCGTTGGAGAGGGTGGCTTTCGTAAGCGGAAAGACAGGGAACGTGATAAGCGGGGGTATATCAATATCTGGCGGGAGCAATGGGCAGAGGTGCAAAATCGGGCCTACAAGCAAAACGGGTTGGACATCCGCGTCAGCCACGAGAGCCTGGAGGTTCAGGGAAAGTATGACCGTGAGCCCACCATTCACCTGAGCCGCATCGACTGGCAGAAGGAGCAGCGCGGCGAACGCACGGCCGCCGGCGATCGGAAGCGCGCCATTCGTGACCGCAATGATGAACGCGCCCAAGAGCGCCAGCCAAAGCAGGAGCCGGAAATGGAGCTGTCACGGTGACGAAATCCGCATCAGGCCGCCGTTCGCTTATATATTATCCTTGTGAGAGGGGAAGGCATGACCCGAAGTTGGTACTATTTTCCGCCGGACGTTCATAGATTGTACAAGGAACATCCGCTAAGAAGGAGGTGGCAATGCCACTGTGAAGCAGCGCAAGCTCAGCTACCGGTTTCACGACCCCAACCCAGCGGCAGTGACCGCCGACTACATACTGAAAATTTTCATCGAGGCCAACGCGGGAAAGGTGGAGGCGGCGATACAGAAAGCCGCCGAGACCATCCCAGCCGATGAGAAACCGGGCCGCTGCCAGGGACACTCCGCATGACGCGGGGTGTCCCTCTTTTTTATCTGCATTCCATAGCCTTCAGCATATCATCATAGCTGACCAGCGTCACATTACCCAGCTCGTTTGCTTTCTCCATACAGCCCTTGGTAAAGCCGGACTTGGAAAACAGAAAATAGTGTACCTTGCTGTACGGAAACAACCGGCTGCGGTGGAGCAGCGTCTCTAACACACCCAGGTCAACCTTTTCGTTCGTCCACTTGCACTCGCCAAAGAGGGCGGTAGTCTTGTCCTGCTCCCCCAATATGTCGATCTCCGCCTGGGCTTTTTCAATGGGATCGTTCCCCCACCAGCGCCCCAAAGAGGTAAACTCCACAGGGGATTGACCCTCCAGCAGCAGCTTCCACAGGTATTGCTTGCATATCTCCTCAAACACTCTTCCCATGTAGTCGGAGAGCTGCGGCGCAATGCGCTGGTACACCAGGTCAGCGGCTCCACGGGCGATCAAGGAGTTGTTCTCCAGCACAAAGCGATACCAGAAGCGGAACATATTATCCTCGATAGAGTACAGGGACTTACGGGAAGCCTTCTCCCCATAGGGAGTCTCCTTCTGCACGATCCCCAAGCTGATGAGATTCTTGATGTAGCTGGCGCAGACGTTGGTATCCTCCCCCACCTTGCTTGAAATCTCCGACATCCGAGAAGCCCCTGCTGCAATGGCGGTAATGATCGCCGTATAGATGGCTGGTTCCCGCACTTCCTGTTTCAGAAGGTTCACCGGCTCCTCATAGAGAAAGGAAATCGGATTGAGGAAGGTATTTTTGATGTTTTCCTCAATGCTCAGGCGGTCGTTGATTTGCAGCAGGTATTGTGGTGTCCCCCCGACGATCCCGTAGGCCAACGCCTTGTCCTCGCCCTTGAAGTGGCTGAAATAGCGGCAGGTCTCCTCGAAGTCGAAAGGCAGCAGCTTCATCTGTGCCGTGCGTCTGCCGTAGAGCGGGGCCTTGTATGCCAAAACCTGATCCTCCATATAGGACATAGATGAACCGCAGAGAATCAACATCAGCTTGGAGGTATCTTTATTCTTGTCGATCAAAAGCTGCAAGGTGGAGGCAAGGCTTTTGGAGGAGCGAGCCACATAGGGGTACTCGTCCAGAACGAGAACCACCCGTTCCTTTTCCGCCAGCTTGAACACATATTCCAGCGCCGCTTGGAAGGACAAAAAGGAGTTCTCCGCTGCAATACCGCTGGCGTATTCCAGGATACTCTTGCTGAGGTTTTCCAGATTCTGTTTGGCGTTACTCTCCACACCCATGAAGTAGATGGCTTTCTTCCCTTGGATAAACTGGGTCAGAAGAGCCGTCTTTCCCACGCGACGGCGGCCATACACAACGGCAAACTCAAACTTGCCCGATGTGTATAGCTGTTCCAACGATTTCAACTCCCGCTCTCTTCCGATAAACATAGGCGCACCTCCATTCGCTGTATTTAGTATATCACATCCGGCACAATTTAGTCAATTACGATTTACTAAAATTAATACCGCTAAATTTCGGCGTTGATCCTCTGGTGAAGGTATGCTATCATATAGATATAATAGAACGCTTTGATTTTAACAGAGAGGTTTGCCTATGAACATCGCCGCTTACTGCCGTGTCTCCACGGAGAAAGAAGACCAGCTCAACAGTTTGGAGGCCCAAAAGGAGTTCTTCTCTGAATATACCCAGCGCACCGGGGATACCCTTATCCGCCTGTACGCCGATGAAGGGCTGTCCGGTACCAAGATCAAGAACCGCAAGGAGTTCCTGCGGATGATGGCGGACGCCGAGCACCACCTGTTCGACATGGTGGTGGTCAAGGACATCTCACGCTTTGCCCGAAACACGGTGGACCTGCTGCAAAATGTCCGCAGGCTGAAAGCCCTGGGCATCGAGACCCAGTTCCTCACCGCCAACATGACCAGCATGGGCAACAGCGAGTTCGTGCTGACCATCTTCGGCGCGCTGGCTCAGGAGGAGAGCGCCAACACCTCCAAGCGGGTGAAGTTCGGCAAGAAGCTGAACGCCGAGAAGGGACGGGTTCCCAATATCGTCTACGGCTACGACAAAACCATCGGGGACTATTTTAACCTGACCATCAACCAGGAGGAGGCCGCTGTCATCCGGCAGATCTACCGCTGGTACACCCAGGAGGGCTACGGCTCCGCCAAGATTGCAAACATGCTCAATGAGCGGGGCCTCAAGACCAAGCGTAACTGCCAGTGGAGTCAAAACGCCGTAGGCCACATCCTCCGAAACGAGCTGTATACCGGGAAGATCATCAACGGCAAGCAGGAGGTCACGGACTTCCTCACCGGACAGCGGGCGGACAGGGACGAAACTGACTGGATCGTGGTGGACAAGCCCGAGCTGCGCATCATTGACGATGAAACCTTCCAACAGGCCCAGGAGGTTCTGCACTCCCGGCACAGTGCCTTTAAGATCACCCGAGAGCGGCACAGCAGCAAGCATCTGTTCTCCACCCTCATCAAGTGTAAGGAGTGCGGCTGGTCTTTCCGGCGTACCGTCCGCACCTATAAAAACACCTATGTACGCTGGGTCTGCTCCGGTCACAACGGACGGGGAGCCGACAGCTGCCCCAACGCCGTGACGGTGGATGAGGAGGAACTGATCGAGGTCTTGCAGGAATACTTCGCCGGACTGCTGAAAGCAAAGAAGTCCGTCATCAGCTATGTGGTGAACCAGTTTCAGAAGGTCTACAAGGCCAAGGACGAGAACCTGGACTACGAGAAGGAGCTGACCGCCCAGCTCACCAAGCTGCAAAAGACACGGCAGAAGTACATGGACATGTACGCCGACGACCTGATCTCCCGGGACGAGCTGAACGCCAAGATCGGCGGGATGCGGGGGGAGATCGAACGACTGGAAAACGAGCTGAAGATGATCTCCTACAATCTGACCCGCGGGGAACAGTTGGAGAGCGTCCTGACCGGCACCTTCAGGGAGATCGAGGACATCACCGATGTCCACCAGATGACCAACACCCAACTCAAGCGCATTATACAAAAAATTGAGGTGGATAAAGAGGGGAATGTTGACATCTACCTGCGCCTTTTAGGCGATCTGGGGCTGGATAATACCGTTCTAATTAGCGATAACCTTACACAAGGATGTAACTGATCGTTTAAAGAAAATCAACCCCACGATCTATGCGCAGGTCAAGCAGGTACTTGATCTAAACAAGTCCGAACGGCACATCCGGGGCGGGATTGCCACGCGGGAAAAGTATGCACGAATCAAAAGCTACGGATGAGGATTTGTTTTTCGTCTGGATGTGAAACAGGCGTTCATGCCCTGTAGAGTAGAAAAGTCCGCCTCTCCGGAATACGGAAAGGCGGACCTTTTTATTATGGGGTAAAAAGCATCTGTTCGATATATCTTTCGTTGAAAAATGGGTCGGATGCCAATTCGATCGTACGGGCATCCTGTGCAATCCGTTCGGCCTCGTGCAGAGCAGGTTCCGACTGTGCGCAGAGACAGGCGCCCATTCCTGCCGCATTGCCCATCGAAACCACTGGCGCGCTGATACGGGGCAGCAGCCCAATCCGCATGGCGGCAGCAGGGTCGATATAACTGCCGAACCCACCCGCCAGACTGACTCCTGCCAGCCGGTCACAGGAGACCCCTGCGTGATGCAACAGAGTGTCCGCCCCCGCAGCGATCGCAGCCTTTGCGAGCTGGAGCTGCCGAATGTCCTGTTGGGTCAGCACCACCCCATTCTGCAGGGGAAATTCCTCCCCATATCGTTCGTCCAGCAGGCCGGTTTCATCGAGCAGGCCCGCTTCCAGCAGTGCCGCGACCGCGTGAATCGCGCCAGTGCCGCAGATTCCCAATGCGGGGCCGCCACCGATCACCCGGCAATCCGGGATGCCTTCCCGGATTGCAACCCGGTCGATTGCACCTGGCCCGGCGGTACGGCCACACCGAAGCCCTGCCCCCTCGAACGCGGGACCCGCGGCGGTCGAGCAGCAGAACAGGCCGTCCGGGGTCATCAGCGCCATCTCACCATTGGTGCCGACGTCGATCAACAGCTCCCACTGGCGCAACGGAGAGGAAAGCAGTGCGCAGGTCAAGTCCCCGCCCAGATAAGCGCTGATGCAGGGCGCCAGATAAACCTGTACCGCAGGCGAAAGGGATGGGAACCATCCCCGGGCGCTGTAGAGCACGCCGAACAGGCTCTGTGGGATATAGGGAGCGGCGGCGATGCCCGATGGATCCAACCCTGCCGCCAGATGGAGCATGGTTGTGTTTCCGGTGAGCACCACGCCCCGCACAGCCTGTTTTGGAACGCCGGCTGTTTCAAGCAGGGAGATAAACAGCCTGTCCAACTGCCGCAGGATCGCTTCCCGCAGTGGGACAACCCCTTTTTGAGAAACGGAGGCGATCCGGGAGATTACATCCGCGCCATAGGGGGCCTGCGCATTCAGCTCACTGGTGGATGGACAGGCCCCGCTAAACGGCTCGGAGAGGCTGACCAGATAAACGGCAACCGTTGTAGTGCCGATGTCGGCGGCGAGCGCATATCCCTCCGCCCCAAACAGGGAGCTGCCCTCCCAACTGTTGACCTGTCCGGCAGTCTGTATCTGCGCAGACACCGCTTCCCCGATCTCGACGGTGCAGTCCCCCACCGCCTCGGCAGCGCAGGCGAGCCGCCAGTTTTCGAGCTGTTCCCCAATGGTCAGCAGCCGGCGTTCTTCTTGGGAGAGCGGGGAGAGTGCGCCGTATGCGCGGACCTTGCATTTTCCGCAGGTATGCGCACCCCCGCAGGGTTTCGCCAGCGGAACCTCTGCCTGCTCAAGCAGAGCGGAAAGCAGGGTGGGCGCATCCAACGGGAGCATCCGCCTTGTGCCGGCGTACCGGATAACGACAGCTGCCATCTTACTTCCCCTCCGTTTTTCGAATCGGAATCCACAGTTCAAACAGCCAGCGTGCGGCATAGGCGCAGCCAGTCCCAAGCAGCGCTCCCGCGAGCAGGTCGGTGGGATAGTGCACCGACAGGTAAAGCCGCGAAAACAGGATGAGCAGCGCAGTTGCCAGCGCCAGCCGCCCCCATCGCTTAGGGTCCATCATCCAGACCACCATTGCCCCTGCAAACGAAACCGCGGCATGGCCCGAGGGGAACGAGTAAGAGGGCTCCGGCGGGATCAGAAGCTGGAGGTTGGGCAGGTGGGTATAAGGGCGGGCGCGCTGGAACAGGTTTTTCAGCGTCCCCTCCCCAAAGATCAACATGAGCAGCAGGGAAAGCGCCATCACGCCGCCCCATTTGCGGGTAGGCTTATAACAGAGCAGGAGCAGGCAGACCGCTACCCAGAGATAGCCGTTATCCCCCAGGTGGGTAATCCAGACCATGATGCGGTCCAGAACCGGATGATGCAGGTTCTGCGCAACCCACTCGACGATCTTTAACTCCATGGCAATACCTCCCGATTTAAAATGTATCTGTTATGAAAGTGGTTTGACTATACCATATTTCCAGGAAAAAAGATAGGGCCGGGCTGGAAAATCTTTCGCCGGAGCCTATTTTGTGCTATACTGTAAACAAGAATCGAGACATTTGAACAGGATCAAATGGTTTTTGCGCAATCTGTTTTCATCTATATCTTTCAGGAGGGTTTTTTATGTCGATTACCAGACAGGAAATGCGCCGGCTGCAAAATGGCAGTGACGTGCGGGGAGTTGCGGTGGAAGGGATAGAGGGACAGCCCGTCACCCTGACCGGCGAGGCCGCAAACCGGATTGCCCAGGCGTTCGCACGCTGGCTTTCCGCCAAAACCAGAAAGCCGGCGGAAGATCTGCGGATCAGCGTGGGGCACGATTCCCGCATCTCCGCGCCCGCACTCAAGGCGGAGGTGCTGGGCGGCCTGCGGGCGCAGAAGGCTGCCGCGCTTGACTGCGGGCTGGCATCCACCCCCTCAATGTTTATGTCGGTCCTCTTCCCCGAGACCGCTTGTGACGGGGCGATTATGATTACCGCCAGCCATCTCCCGTTCAACCGCAACGGCCTGAAATTTTTCGATGCAGACGGAGGGCTGGAGCACGCTGATATCACCGCCCTGCTCGAGGATGCCGGAGGGCTGGACGCCGCAGAGGCATCGCTGGAAGGGATCGAACCGGTCGACCTGCTCTCCCTCTATGCCGCAAGCCTGCGCAAAAAAATCTGCGACGGGGTCAAGGCGGAGGATTATGCGCATCCGCTGGCAGGGCTGAAAATCGCGGTTGACGCGGGCAACGGGGCGGGCGGCTTTTTTGTCGAGCAGGTGCTGAAACCGCTCGGGGCGGACACCTCCGGCAGCCGCTATCTGGACCCAGACGGGACGTTCCCCAATCACATCCCCAACCCGGAGGACAAGCAGGCGATGGAGGCGGTACGGCAGGCGACGCTCGAAAGCCATGCAGACCTTGGGATTATCTTTGACACCGATGTCGACCGGATGTCCGCGGTCCTGCACGACGGTTCGGAGGTAAACCGGGATGCGATTATCGCCATGATGGCGGCGATCCTCGCGGACGAATATCCGGGCGGGACGGTGGTCACCGACTCGGTCACCTCCGACCGGCTGACCCGCTTCCTGGAGGAGGATCTCGGGATGAAACACCACCGGTTCAAGCGCGGCTATAAAAATGTCATCAACGAGTCCCGGCGGCTGAACGCCGAGGGGATTCTCTCGCCGCTCGCAATCGAGACCTCTGGACATGGCGCGCTTTCGGAAAACTACTTCCTGGATGATGGGGCCTATCTCGCGGTCAAACTGTTAATCGCCGCCGCAAATGCCCGCAGGCAGGGCAAGCAGGTCGATTCGCTCATCGCCGGTCTGCCGCCCCTCTTCGAAGCGCAGGAGTACCGGATGAAGATCGCCGGGGAGGGGTTCCAGCGTTATGGACAGGAGGTGCTGGAGGCATTTGAAACCCGCGCACAGGAGCGGGGGTTCCAGATCGCTCCCAACTCTTATGAGGGGGTGCGCCTCTCGTTCGACAGCGAGGCGGTGCAGGGCTGGATGCTGCTGCGGATGTCGCTGCATGACCCGCTGATGCCGCTCAACCTCGAGGGGCGCCGCGAGGGGGACTGTGCCCGTCTGACAGGGATCGCCAAAGAGCTGCTCGCCGGGTTTGACCGGCTTGACCTCTCCCCGCTCGGCTGATTCCGCCACAGACAGCCTGTCCTTGCCAACCCGGGCTAGCGCTTCTGTCCCCAGCCCAAAACGGGCTGTTGTCTGTTCCTCCGCAAAAAGTGGGGAGATTTTCCCGCTTTCCGCTTGACCCGGTTCCCGCAACGGGGTATAATAATGCACATGACTTTTCGTTACTGAGAGATTGAGAGGATGACGCTAATGAAGCATAGTGATAAAACGATGGAAAAGGTGGTAAACCTCTGCAAGAGCCGCGGTTTTGTCTATCCCGGCTCCGAGATTTACGGTGGCCTTTCCAATTCATGGGATTACGGCCCGCTCGGTGTTGAGTTCAAAAACAATGTCAAACGCGCCTGGTGGAAAAAGTTTGTACAGGAGTCCCCCTACAACGTCGGGCTGGATTCGGCCATCCTGATGAATCCGCAGGTGTGGGTGGCATCGGGGCATGTGGGCGGCTTCTCCGACCCGCTGATGGACTGCAAGGACTGCAAGACCCGCCATCGTGCGGACAAGCTGATCGAAGATGTGACCGGTGAAGCTGCGGACGGCTGGACCAACGAACAGATGATGTCCTATATCCAGGAGCATCACATCAAATGTCCTGACTGCGGCGGGGAAAATTTCACCGACATCCGTAAATTCAACCTGATGTTCAAAACCTTCCAGGGGGTGACCGAGGACGCAAAAAGCGAACTTTATCTGCGCCCGGAAACCGCGCAGGGCATCTTTGTCAACTTCCAGAACGTCCAGCGCACCACCCGCAAAAAACTGCCGTTCGGCGTTGGGCAGATCGGCAAATCCTTCCGCAATGAGATCACCCCTGGAAACTTCATCTTCCGGATCCGCGAGTTCGAGCAGATGGAGCTGGAATTCTTCTGCAAGCCTGACACTGACCTGGAGTGGTTCCAGTACTGGCGCGGCTTCTGCGAAAACTGGCTGCTCTCGCTCGGCATGGCCAAAGAGAACCTGCGCCTGCGCGACCATGCCCAGGAGGAGCTGTCGTTCTATTCCAAGGCAACCACCGACATCGAATACCTCTTCCCGTTTGGCTGGGGCGAACTGTGGGGGATTGCCGACCGCACCAATTACGACCTCGGGCGCCATTCGGAGGAATCCGGAAAAGCCCTCGACTACTTCGACCAGGAGACCAACGAACGGTATGTCCCCTATGTGGTGGAACCGTCGCTCGGCGCCGACCGTGTCGCGCTGGCCTTCCTTTGTGACGCTTATGACGAAGAGGTTGTCAGCACCGACGACAAGGGCAAGGAGGATATCCGGGTCGTCATGCGTCTGCATCCTGCACTCGCCCCGTTCAAGGCCTGTGTGCTGCCCCTCTCCAAAAAGCTGAACGAGGGCGCGGGCAAAATTTATGAAACCCTCTCCAAAGAGTTTATGGTCGATTATGATGACGCAGGCTCGATCGGAAAACGGTACCGCCGTCAGGACGAGATCGGTACCCCGCTCTGCATCACCTATGACTTTGATTCCGAGACGGATGGCTGTGTGACTGTCCGCGACCGTGACACGATGGCGCAGGAGCGCATCAAGGTCGAAGCGCTTGCAGAGTATGTCAGGGCAAAAATTCAGTTTTAAACAGTCCCCCGGCGGGGTGAAAAAATCGCCCCGCCGGTTTGACACCGGCGCTAGATTCTGATATACTATTATCATATGGAAAATCCGGGGTGTAGCGCAGTTGGTAGCGCGCCTGCTTTGGGAGCAGGATGCCGTGGGTTCGAATCCCGCCACTCCGACCAAATCCAACACCATCTATTGGCAGCTCATGCGAGTTCGGTAGATGGTGTTTGGTTTAGGCCCCATAATGATGCTACAGATGGAAAAAATCCAGCGAAGCGCCGGATCATTCCGCTCCATCTAAGAAAACAAAGCGGCTGTATCGGAATGACAGAACCGACAGGAGGCGTTGTATATGTGTATAGGGATTGTTGCAGCAACGAAAGCGGAGATAGCCCCATTCACTGCCGCCATGCGCAATATCGAAACGGAAGAATATTCCATGCTGAAATTCCACAAGGGGAACTATGCTGGCATCGACGTAATTGCCTTATTCTGCGGCGTTTGCAGGGTGAACGCCGCGATTGCCGCACAAATATTGATTGACCGGTATCAGGTGGAACAGATCATCGTTATTGGCGTTGCGGGCGCAATCAACCCGGATTTACAGATTGGGGATACCGTTATTTCTTCGCAGGTCGCTTATCATGATGTTGCCGATGAAATCTTAACGCAATATCACCCGTGGATGGAAAGCATTTATTTTACAGCCGACCCAAGCCTGGTGCATGGCATAAGCCTGGCGAATGCCGATGATCCCTCGGTGAGGGTCGGCAGGATCGTAACGGGAGAATCTTTTATCGACCAGGAGGGGCGCGAAGAAATCATTGAGAGATACGATCCTCTGTGTGTCGATATGGAAACCGCCGGCGTCGCCCATGTCTGTTATGCCAGCGCGGTCCCCTTTGCCGCCATTCGTTCCATGAGCGATACCCCCCACGAGAGCGGAAGCGGCGCGTTTGAAAAATACTGCAAAACGGCAGCGGAGAAATCGGTGCGGGTGCTGATCCGCTACCTGGATACCGCTTACCGGTAGCGTGGACCACCTTTGCTGTTTTTTCACCTCACGGCAGCACGATCTGAGGTATTGAATAAATCCAAAAAATTTGGTAAAGTGTATTGGATAGCTTGATAGCGCCGATACACTTTTTCAATTGATACAGACAATCAAAAAAGGAGGAGAAGGATGGTTTTCAGCAGCCTGCTGTTTCTTTTCCGGTTTTTGCCGGCAGCATTTCTCGCTTACTATCTGACGCCAAAAAAATGCAAAAATCTGACCCTTCTGATCGTAAGCCTGATTTTTTATTCGTGGGGGGAAGTCCGATACTTCCCAATCATGCTTTCGATTATTCTGGTCAACTATCTCGCCGGGCTTGGGATCGGCCGATGGAGGGGTCACCGGAAGCTCTGCCGGGGGATTCTCGCAGTTTCTGTGGTGTTCAGCGTGGGATTCCTCGCATTTTTCAAATACAGCAATTTCCTGCTGATGAATCTCAATGTGTTGTTTGGAACCTCCTTCCCGATGCTTGAGGTCACAAAAAACCTGCCTCTCGGGATCAGCTTTTACACCTTCCAGATTATGACCTATACCATCGACGTCTATTTCCACAAGATCGAGGTAGAGCGCAATATCATTGACTTTGGGACGTTTGTTGTCCTCTTCCCGCAGCTGATTGCCGGCCCAATCGTGAAATATTCGGATATCAACCGCGAACTGAAAGACCGCCAGATCACGCTTGATGCGATACAGGACGGAATCGCGCTGTTTATCTTCGGGCTGGGGAGCAAGGTACTGCTTGCAAACAACATTGGCGCGCTCTGGACCGAGGTGGAATCCGCGGGATTCACGAACCTTTCGACCGCCGGGGCCTGGCTCGCTCTTTCTGCCTATGCCCTGCAAATCTACTTTGACTTTTCCGGTTACTCGCTCATGGCGATCGGGATGGGACGGGCGCTCGGGTTTCATTTCCCGCAGAACTTCAACTATCCTTACGTCTCCCGCAGCCTGACTGAATTCTGGCGCAGATGGCACATGACCCTTGGCGGCTGGTTCCGGGAATACCTCTATTTCCCACTGGGCGGCAATCGGGTCAGCAGATGGAAACAGTACCGCAACCTGTTCCTGATCTGGTTCGCAACCGGCCTGTGGCATGGTGCGGCCTGGAATTTTGTGCTCTGGGGGCTGTACTTTTTTGTGATGCTGAGTTTTGAACGGCTGTTCCTGCAGCGCTTTCTGGACCGTTACCGGCTGTTCTCGCATCTCTATGTCTTAATCGGGCTGCAGATCAGCTGGGTCCTGTTCGCGATTACCGATATGAAAAAAACTGGGACGTTTTTCTCGTTGCTTTTTCTGCCGCACAGCGGGAACGACTGGATGTATTATCTGCGAAACTACGGGATCATCATGGCGGTTGGGGCCGTGTTCTCGCTGCCTGTGCTCAATCTGCTCCGCGACCGTCTGCCAAAGCTCTGCAAATGGCTGGCAGTCCCGTTCCTCGGGCTGATTTTGCTGTTGTCGGTCGCATATCTCGTGGATTCCACCTACAATCCATTCCTGTATTTCCGTTTTTAAGGAGGGATAAAAGATGCAAAAAATCAAGCGGTGTCTACCTCTGATCGCGATTTTATCGTTGTCAGCGGCATACTTTGTGTATTACACCTGCAATCCATTCCTGTATTTCCGTTTTTAAAAGGGGGATAAAGATGCAAAAAATCAAACGGTATCTACCTCTGATCGCGATCTTATCGCTGTCAGCGGCATACTTTGTGTATTACACCTGCAATCCATTTCTGTATTTCCGTTTCTAAGGGAGGATAGCGATGCAAAAAATCAAGCGGTATCCACTTTTGATCCTGTTCACCCTCTTCTTGTTTGTCACCACGGTTGCGGACATGTGCGCCAACAACCGGGTATTCAGCGAGATGGAAAACAAATACCTGACCCAAAAGCCGGCATTCAGCTGGTCCCAGCTTTTTAAAAACCAGTACACCCCCAAATATGAAACCTATATCAATGACCAGTTTGTGGGGCGGGACTGGTGGATCACCGTAAAATCGGTCAGTGAGTCCGCATTTGGCAAGATCAAGAACAATGGGATCGTTTACGGTTCCGACCACTATCTGTTTGAGGAATACCTGACAACCGATGAGGACCGGATCGAACGCAATATCGGCTTTTTGAACGAGTTCGTGCAGACCTATGGGAATCAGGTTCCGGTCACCGTTTCGGTGATCCCGAGTTCCTATGCGATACTGGGGGATTACCTTCCTACCGGGCTGCACAATGTCGATCAACGCGCCTATTGTGAGCAGATCCGTTCGCAGATAGAATCGGAGTGGCTCGACCTGTTCCCGGTGATGACGCAAACCGCAGCAGATGCGGCAGCCTTTAATGCCTCCCGGGAGCCAAACGAGGAGGAGCTGCTCGCCTACTATCGCACCGACCATCATTGGACTTCCTATGGCGCCTATCGCGCCTATCAGGCATTTGCTGCGTCACGCGGGAAAATGCCGGTGGAACTGGAAACACTGAAACCATATCTCTATTACCTGCCCGATTTCTATGGGAGTTACTTCAGCAAATGCAAGCTCTATTCCGCGCTGCCGGACACGATCGCTGTTTATGATCTTCCGGTCGATTCGGTGACGGTCGGCGGGGAGCAGAAACCCACCCTGCATAATACCGCCCAGTGGGGAGTCCGGGATAAACACGCCGGGCTTCTCTGGGGGAATGCCGACGTGACGGTGATCAAATCCCGAAACAACCGTACGCAGGAAGCCGGAAAAACTTCCCGGGTCCTGCTCTTCAAGGACAGTTTTGGGAACAGCTTCGCTCCGTTTCTGACCTATAACTACGACGAGGTTTATGTCGTGGACCTGCGCAGCAACCTGACGCCGGTCAGCGAACTGATGTCGCAGGTCGAATTTGATGATGTATTGATCCTTTACAATTTTTTGTCTTTTTCGAGCAGCGCAGATGTCGCGCGGATCACCTATTAAAAAAACCCCTCCCTTAAACAGGAGGGGTTTTTTCATCCGGTTCTATCTCGGAGGGGTAAGGCGGTTCCATCTCGGGGATGGTATCGAAATCAGGCAGTTCGGCCTGCATCGGTATATGGATTTCCATGGTTTCCATCGGTACTTCTTCGATAGGCGGCTGGGCCGGACGCGCTGTCTGTGCTTCGGGGCTGCTTTCCAGATCGTAGGGATTCCCAAAGAACGGGATTCTGCGATCGCCCCACTTTTTGCCGATCCAGGTGGTGAGAAGCAGCAGAGCATAGATAATTGCCAGCATTCCAAGAAAACCAACCAGAAATTGCAGGTAGGACATCACTGCGCTCCGTTTTTGTTCCGGCTCAGACGGGGCATATCCCGGATAACAGGAGGGAGAAAGATGGGGGGAAAGCCCGGTCTGATCGGCATAGAGCGCAAGAGCAGCGTACTCGGTTGCCTCAACCGATGAAGGTTCCCCCATCAGCATGGAAAACCCTCCATCCGTGTTCTGGAACCGGAAAAGGGCATCGAGCAGATCACCGCCCTCCTTGACAAACCGCGCATCTTCAAGGGGAATGCCCAGGGTGGATATGGCAGTCAGCACCGCAGCCGTCGCCCGGCAGTTGGCACCGCCCTGCGCGTTGAAGGTCCCATCCGGGTTCTGCTGCTCAGAAAGCCATGACAACGCACGTTCCAGCGAGGAGCTGACATAGGAAACATCCTTCTGAGGGGCAAGCGCGGTGATCGCATCTGCGGTGACAATAACATCCGGATCACGTCCGGCGGTGGGGGCGAAGCCTCCTGAGCGCTGCTGGGAGGAAACCAGATAATCGGTCACCGAAGGGATGGAATTCCGCGCAGACTCAAAAATCGGGCTTTCTGCCGCAGTATAGGCCATCAACGCCAGGCTTGCGTTTTCCAGCCCGTCCTCATACAGGTTCTCATGCGAGGATAGCGTGGAGAGCAGATTGGTTTTCTGATAAGCGGATGGGTCCTGCCCGAGCTTGACCAGCGCCAGGATCGAAAGCTCCAGATCGTGCGCTTTGCGAAACCCGTTGGAACGTCCTGTCTCCAACATAGTGTAAAGCCGGGCTTTGGCATCCTCCCGGATTTCCCGCTGCCCGAGAGAGCAGACGGTGATACTCCACTGTCCGGCTGGCTGATTGTTGAGGTATTCCCAGGTCTGCCCTGCGACGGGGGAAACTCTATGGTCCTGGTTGTCCTGTGCCTGTACCGGAAGTGCAGTACCCAGCAGGACAGAGAAACTTAAAACCAGTGCGCAAAGCTGCTTCAGCATGGTTAAAGTCCTCCTTTTTCTCCAAAGTTCAGGCGATAAAAGCCGCGAAAGAAAATCCCGCAGACGGAATCTGCGGCGGAAATGGGTTTCTGATGATTATAGCACAGCCGGACAAAGATTTCAACCGGTGGGAGAGGTGTTCATATCCTCCCTCTTGACAAACCACACCCTCTTCCGCTATAATATCTAGTAAATTACTAATTTACTAGAGGACTGATTCAAAATGAGGATACCAACAACCCTAAAACACAAGCCGGTAATCGTTGCGGAGGATTATGGAAATATCGATGGGCGCACCGCCTATCAAACGGATACGCAGGGGCTTTCTCTGGGACTTGCGCAGTGGAATGACCGCGGAAAACTGGATATTTCCGCAAAAGTCTGGCGATATACGGGAGAAAAGTGGTCGCGGCAGTCGGAGGAACTGCCTCTGCACCGGGTGATCGACCTTGCAATTTTGATCTGCCGGTCCAAACTGTTTTTCCGGGAGGAAAGCTACCGGCATCCGAAGCTGTACGACCCGGAGAAACCGGTGATCGACCGGGTAGGGCTGCAAGGGGACGCGATGACTGTCGCAGTCTGCACTGAAAATGAGCGGATCGACGAGGACATCCAACTGTTCTCCCAGGCGCTGTCGCAGGATGACGAGCTGCTGGGGGAACGGATGCGGGTTCTCGCACGCATTTTAAAGGAGATGGGATACTGATGGACCAGCATAAAAAAGATCTGATCCGGGAATTTAAGGCCAAGCCGCTGACAGGCGGTATCTGCAAAACGACCAACCAGAAAAACGGGCGGTATCTGCTTGAAGCTGTGGTCAACCCACAGGGGAGCAAAAACCGGTTTACCTTCGCGCAGATGACGGGAACAAGTCTGGGATTCCGGCTGCAAAAGGACTGGGAGACCTTCGGCGGTGATGCATTCACCTTTGAAATTCTGGAGGAAATCACCCAAAAGGAAACCCAGACCGAAGCGGAGTTTCGCGAGGAGCTGGAGCTTCTGGGGGAGCTTTGGGCGGAAAAATTCGACCCGGACCTTTCCTATTAGAGACGGTTCCGTATGTTTGAAAGGGGGCTTTTTCTCTTGCAAAAAGCCCCCTCTCGCCGCTTCGCGGCAATTCACCCGAAAAAAGCGCTTCACAGGATAAAGCGTTCCGCCGCGTGCGCGCGGCGGCGGGGGCTCCGCCCCTCGACCCCGCAATTTTTTGAAAAAAATTGAGTAAAACTTTAAATTGAGAAAATAAGAGATTCGCCGAGCTTGTCGGGGTGGGGCCTGCGGGGAGGGGTCGCCGACCCCTCGCCCGCAAGGCAAACTGAGGGGGCGTCGCGGCGGATGCCGCGCTTCGGACCGTAGGTCCGAGAAGACCCCCGAAGAAGGGCGCTTGCGTCCCGGAAGTTTGGTCTGGAACCCAAACTTCCGTTGCCTCACTGCCCCTCGACCCCGCAATTTTTTGAAAAAAATTGACTAAAACTTTAGGGCTTGTTTGAAAATAGAGAAATAGACGGATGGTTCGTAAAAAGCGAGCGGTTGCAAGGAAAAAAGCACAGGAATACTTGCTGTATTCCGCGCATTTTTGACGCGGCAGCTGCCGCTTTTTGTAGAAAAAGACGGCTATTTCGATTTTTCAAACAGCCCCTGGATTTTAAACAGGCTCTTAGAGGTTGTTGGAAAAAGCGGAACCACGTTTTTCTGCGAATGCAAAAAAAATTACGGGGCCGAGGGGAAATTCCCCTCGGCCCCGCTGCCATTCCAACAGGCTGGTCTCTATATCTCCTGGATAACCGGCAGGATCATCGGGCTGCGCTTGGTGCGGCTGTAAAAATAGGAGGAAAGGGAGTCGCGCACCTGTGATTTGATGTTCCCCCACTCATGTACATTTTTACGCCTGCACTCGTCGAGCGTCCTGCGCGCGATCTCCCGCGCCTCGGTCAGCATATCCTCCGCCTCCCGCACATAGACAAACCCGCGGGAGATGATATCCGGACCCGCTACAATCCTTCCTGTCGCCTGCTCGGTGGTCACCACCACAACGATCAGGCCATCCTGCCCCAGATGCTTACGGTCACGCAGGACAATACTTCCCACATCACCGACACCCAGTCCATCCACAAGAACCCTGCCGGACGGAACCATTTCCTCGTGTTTCACCGACACGCCGTCCAGCTCAAAGACCCGGCCATTTTCGCCGATCAGCACATGATCGTTGTCCATCCCCATCGCCAGCGCGAGGCTGGCGTGCTTTTTCAGCTGTTTGAACTCACCATGAACCGGGAAAAAGAATTTGGGCCTGGTCAGCGCTAGCATGATCTTCAGCTCCTCCTGGCAGGCGTGCCCTGAGACATGCACCTCATACATCCGCTCCCAGATCACCTCTGCGCCGAGCCGCATCAGGTCATTGACCACCCGGCTCACCGTCTTTTCGTTGCCGGGGATCGGCGTCGCACTGATGATGATAAAGTCGTCCGCAGTCACGCTCACCTTGCGATGATCGTTGCACGCCATCCGGGAGAGCGCACTCATCGGCTCACCCTGGCTTCCGGTCGTAATCAGGACGATGTCCTCGGGGCGGTAGCGGTTGATGTCGTCAATGTCGATCATCACATCTTTGGGCGGCTGCAAATATCCGAGCTCGGTCGCCACCGCTACGACATTGATCATGCTCCTGCCCGACACCGCAACCTTGCGGCCGAACTTGGCGGCAGCTTCGCAGATCAGCTGGATCCGGTGGACGTTGGAAGAGAAGGTCGCCACGATGATCCGGCGGCGCTTCGCCTGCTCGAACAGCTTGTTGAAGCTGTCGCGGACAGTCTGTTCGGTCGGGGTGAAGCCCGGGCGCTCGGCATTGGTGGAATCCGACAGCAGCGCCAGTACCCCATGGCTTCCCAGCTCCCCAAACCGCGCCAGGTCGATGATGTCCCCGATTACCGGCGTATAGTCGATCTTGAAGTCGCCGGTCTGGATAATCACGCCCGCCGGGGTGTGGATCGCCAGCGCGACCGCATCCGGGATCGAGTGGTTGACCCGGATAAACTCGATCTCAAAGCATCCCAGCTTGATCGTTTCCTTCGGGGCGATCTGCACCAGCTTGACCTTGCCATAAAGCCCATGTTCCCGCAGTTTGTTTTCGATCAGCCCGATCGTCAGCTTGGTCGCATAGACCGGTACATTCACCTCTTTCAGGAAGTAGGGCAGCGCGCCGATATGGTCTTCGTGCCCGTGGGTGATAACGATCCCCCGCAGCCGGTCGCGGTTATTGACCGCATAGGTGAACTCGGGCAGTACGAGGTCTACCCCGAGCATCTGCTCATCCGGGAAGGTCATCCCGCAGTCGACCAGGAACATGTCCCCCATGCATTCGTACGCGGTGATGTTCTTGCCGACCTCGAGCATCCCGCCCAGCGGGGTGATCCGCACCGGCGGTTTTCGCTGCTCCTTGTCTCTGGAGCGCCCTTTTTTGCGGGTCTGGTTCTGCTGCCTGGGTGCGGAAGCGGCCCGGGATTCCTGCTTTTTTGCAGCAGGCGGTTCCTGTTTTTTGGCGGGCTGCTGCTTCGATGGGCCTGGCCGGCGTCCCCGCTTGAGCGGCGGCTGGGGCTGCTGGAGCGTTTCCGGGCTCTCCTGTGCCGGTTGGGCGGCTTTCTCCTTTTCCGGCTCCGCCGGCTTTTCCTTTGCTTTTTTGGTCTTGGGCAGTGCTTTTTGCAGCGCTTTTGCCGCCGCTTCCTTCATCTGCGCACCTGTCTTTTTGCGGGGGGGCGCCTTCCGTTCCACCGCTGCCCGCTTTTCGAGCAGTTCCAGCCCCATCTCGAGCTGCTGCTCGGTCAGCTTTCCGCTGATTTTTTTGTCATCTGTCACAAAATTACCTCCGTATGATTTTGAGAAAGTTCGATTCTCTGTCAATTTTAACAGGGCTTGTTTGAAAACGGAAAAGCACCTCGCAATCCCCCCGTTCAAAGACGCAGGGCCTGCCGGTTCGCCTCTGGCGGTGGTTTCGAATTCAAACAGCCTCTGGACTGTTCGGTGCAAAAGGGAACCGGCCGCAGTGCTTCCGAAGCAGGGCGGTTCCAATTTTCAGACAATCTCTCATGCAATGAATTACAATACAAAACACCACCCATCCCGATTCGCTTTCTCTCCAAAGCAAACCTTGCGGGATAGGCAGGATATTCAGCCGCGGGCGCGGGGTTACCCCGTCATTTTTACGGACACGGGCACGCCGCGCGGTATTTCATTGGGGATTTCCGGAACAGGAACATCCCAAAACCGAACACAATATCACTACATACAATAGCATTTCCCGGACCGGATGTCAAGTCACCCACGCCCGCCGCGGTCCTCCTCCCGCCTGATCCGCTCCTTTAGCTGCTTTTCGAAATCGACGCACAGCTCCTGCGCGGCCTCCCAGCTCGCCGCCTCCGCAAACACCCGGATTGCGCTGCCATTTTTGCGCGGCCGCAGCAGGACGATCCCCTTTTCCTCCCGGATCACGACCCCTTCCCCGGCGCGTTCTCCCAGCCCGTCGAGCAGGCGGGAGGGCGGAAGCTGGATCGGGACGGTGCGTTCCCCGGTCGAGAAGGGCGGGAGCATCCGGTCCAGCCCGGCAAGGGAAAGCTGGTTCTTGCGCAGATAGTTGAGCAGGACAACCGCCAGCATCAGCCCGTCGCGGGTGCACTGCTGCTGTGCCGCCAGGCTCCGCCCCGGCGCGTCGGCATCGTCTGCCGGACAGAGCAGATACCGGTAAACCCGCCGCCCGCGCTCGTTCGCAAACCGGTCGAGCGCACGCGGAAAATCGTTTTCCACCGCAACATCCCTGCCCTGTTCAAACATCGCCAGGCAGTAGGCCGCGACCGCCCGTTTCCGGTCGAGTGTGGTCTCCCCCTCGGAGAGGGTGAGAGAAACCCCGTTCTCCGAAAGCTGGAGCCGAATCCCGTCCCCCAGTTCACAGCCCAGCTTGAGAAGCACATTTTCAAGCAGCCGCTCCACCGTTCGATTGGCGCAGGACACAGATGCGTGCATCCCCGAAAGCCCTTCCGGGCAGAGCCGCAGAAGCTCGGTGAGATAGATCACTCCGATGCCGGAAAGGTCGATCCGGTCGCCGAACCCATCCCGCCCGGCGCGGGTGAACTCCCCGCGCGCCAACGCCAGCTCGATCTCCCGTTCCACCCGGCGGGTGGCGGGAAGCCCGGCATCGCAAACCAGCTTGATCGCACCCGGCTCCCCCGCGTGCAGATAAACCCCGAGGGTGAGCGCGTTGCAGCTCATCCCAAAGCCGAAGAGCGCTTCGAATGCCGACCCAAAGTCCAGCACCCCGGCCCCGGCCGAGCGGATTCCAGCGATCAGAGCGTCGGCCAATACATGGGAGCAGCGGTCACTGCCCGAAGCTATCCCGACCGGCCTGCCGCCTGCAATCGACCCGACCGCACAGCCGACCCGCACCGCCAGTTCGGGGGTCAGCTCGACCCCCACCTCCCCGCACAGGCCATCGTCATCGAACCGGCTGACCGCCCCGCCGCGCGCCGAGAGATGGTCGGAAGCCTGCGCATCGTCAGGCAGGCTGGCTTTTGCCGAGAGCCGCACCCCCGGGCGGACAACCGCCCGGGAACCGACCGCTGCGTCCTCGCCGACCGCGGACCCTTCGAGCAGTGATGCCCGGGATTTGACCGATCCTCCCGCACAGATAACCGCACAGCAGGCGCTGGCCCGTTCACCGAGCAGGGAATGGGGCAGCAGGACGCACCCCTCGACCGTCGCGCCCGCAGCTACGGTGCATCCATCGTCGAGTACGCTGCCTGCACCGATGACCGCGTTTTCCCCGATCTGTACCCCCTCGCCGAGGTAGACCGGCGGGTGGAGCAGATACCGCCCCGCCGGATGCCGCCCTCGGACCAGATTGCCGAAATCATCCCGTTTTCCAGGCAGGCTGCAACGCACCCTGCCTTCGAGCAGGTCGGACTGCACACGCCGGTAGGCTTCCAGATCCCCTACATCACACCAATACCCGTCAAGGGCGCAGCTCTGCATCCGCATCCCGTTTTTGAGCAGCAGCGGAAAGAGGTCGGACGCAAAGTCAAATTTTTCCCCCTGCGGGATCATATCGACCGCTGCGGGTGACAGAATATAGATGCCGGTGTTTGCCAGCTCGCTGGTTGCCTGCGAGAAGGACGGTTTCTCCACAAAGCCGGTCACCCGCCCGGTGGAATCGGCGAGCACCAGGCCATATTCCCGTGGGTCGCCCACCCGGGTGGTCACGATGGTTGCCGCCGCGCCGGTGCTCTCGTGCATCTCTACCGCCTCCCTCAACGGCAGATCACAGAGCGCGTCGCCGCTCGCAACCAGCAGCGGCGCATCCAGTGCCCCGACCGCTGCCCGCACGCTGCCCGCAGTACCCAGCGGCCGCTCCTCCTCCGCAAATAAGAGCCGTATTCCTGCGAATTCTGCCGAAGAGAAATGCGACCTGAGCTGTTCGGACAGATACCGCAGGGTGAATACCGCCTCCTCCACCCCGTTTGCCGCGAGCAGTTCGAGTATATATTCAACCACCGGCCGCCCGCAGAGGCGCACCATCGGCTTGGGGACCGTTTCGGTGAGAGGACGCAGCCGGGTTCCCTCCCCGCCTGCAAGGATGACCGCTTTCATATGGAACCTCCCTACACTTTCATTTTCAAAGTCTGTCTGTTCGACGTTTTAAAACCGGCTCCCCTGTTTCAGGGACCAGGAGCTGCCTGAAACATCGAAAATACCGCCCATTCCGCCGCTGTTTCAACCATCCCCATCTTCAAACTGGGAATGGAATGTTTCATCCGCATTTGGCTGTGCCCCCGCACTGCACACCGCGGGCGAAGGAACTGCCTCCCAAAGGGCGGAGGCGGTGAATCTGTGCAAGGGAAAAAGTTCCCTGCCCAAAGATGCAGAACCGCTTCCCTGTTAGTATAGGCGGCGATCCCGGCTCTTACTCACCCCTTGAAAATTCTGCGGCGAGGGGTTGTAATACGGAGGAATATGGTATACAATAAAAACTGAAAACAAAGGAGTCCGCCGGCTGATAGGAGGCGCAAGCATGGAGCTGACAACACTGTATCGCCTGATCGGCCTACAGCCCGAGATCGTGGAACGGCTGGAGCCTTTCCACAACGGGAGCGACCGGATGCGGCTTGGCCCCTATCTGGAACGGCTGACCATGCCCGAAACCGCGCAGGAGGCGTATCTCTCCCTCAAGGAGGTTCTGGGGGAGGATCCGGATGGCCTGGCGATGCTCTACTGTCAGCTGGAAGCCGCCAGACAGGTGTATCGCCGGTACCAGGAAAAGGGGATTCCGGAGCGCATCTTTATTGATACGATGCGCTGTTTCCCACGGTTTATCGCCGAGTGTGAGAAAAAAGATGGGCGCTTGCTCTTCGACCGGGGCTGGTGGTCCTACCGGCAGACCAGCATGTGCCTGTTCCGTATTGGAGCGCTGGAATATGAGTTCCGGAAACATGAGGGTGAACCAGCGGTCGCGCTCCACATCCCGTCGGGCGCGGACCTCTCAGAACCGGCGGTCAACGATTCGCTCGAACAGGCCGGCCGGTTCTTCCAGACCCATTACCGGGATTACAAATACAGCCGCTACATCTGCATTTCCTGGCTGCTGTCCCCGGCGCTGGAGCCGCTGCTGTCCGAGACTTCCCGTATCCGTTCTTTTCAGCAGCGGTTCGAGATTGTCCAGACGTATCCGGAGAACATGGAATTCATCGAGCTGCTGTTTCAGGTCCCGAGAACGGCGCTCTATGACAGCTTGCCGGAAACTACCAGCCTCCAGCGCGGTGTAAAAGCGCTTCTTCTCGGAGGCGGTATGGTGGGTTCTGCATATGGGACACTGGAAAGACAAAAATACGGTTCAGAGGCCCCCATCCCTCGTTAGCCTGGGCGCTTTTTTCCTCACAAAAAGCAGCTCCCTTGGCGTTGGCGGCGGGCCCGTACCGATTCTCACCAAACTGCCGCACGCGGAGACCGGCGTGCATAGGTCAACCGGCGTGAAGTGCCGGCTCTCAGGCCGGAGCAAAGGCTGTCAAAACTTTTGGTTGGGCGGAGGAATTCGATTGAAACAGGTTATGATATTCACCGACGGTGCATGTTCCGGCAACCCGGGCGCGGGCGGATGGGGCGCAGTGCTCCGGTTTGGCCCGCATGAAAAGGAGCTTTCGGGCGGAGAAGCCCAGACAACCAACAACCGCATGGAGCTGACCGGCGTGATTATGGCGCTTTCGGCGCTCAAAGAGCCATGCAAAGTCGAGCTGACCACCGATTCCCGTTATGTGGTTGATTCGGTTACAAAGGGCTGGGTTTATGGCTGGAAGAAAAAAGGCTGGATGCGCACCCCAAAGGAACCGGCAAAGAACGCCGACCTTTGGAAGCAGCTGCTCGGCCTGCTTGAACAGCATGAAGTTACCTTCCATTGGGTAAAAGGGCACGCCGGCCACCCAGAAAACGAGCGGTGCGACACGCTTGCAGTTGAAGCGATCGCAAAAATTCGTGCAAATTTGTGAATTTTTTTACAATACCCCTTGCAAAGCATACCGAACAGGTATACAATATAGATACCGTCATAACACACATACACATTTCAGGATAAGAATGGTGGGTTTCACGACTATGAAAAGATTCGTTTATGCGGACAACGCCGCGACTACCCGGATTTCGGACGAAGTCTTTGCGGCAATGCTCCCTTGGCTGAAAGAGGGCTACGGCAATCCTTCGAGCATCTATGCAAAAGGACGGGAAGCCGGACATGCCATTGAAAATGCGCGCAAGCAGGCCGCTCAGGCGCTCGGCGCGCAGCCCGGCGAGATTTATTTTACCGGCTGCGGCTCGGAGAGCGACAACTGGGCGATCAAAGGCGCAGCGCACCGGCTCGCCGCCAAAGGCAAAAAGCATATCATCACCACCGCGTTTGAACATCACGCGGTTTTGCATACCTGCGCCGCCCTCGAGAAGGAGGGGTTTGAGGTCACCTATCTGCCGGTGGGCGAGATGGGCGTGATTGATGCGCAGCAGGTCGCGGACGCGATCCGGGAGGATACCGCGCTGGTCACGATCATGTATGCCAATAACGAGATCGGAACCATCCAGCCGATCGCCGAGATCGGGGAAATCTGCCGGGAACGGCAGGTCTGGTTCCACACCGACGCGGTTCAGGCGGTGGGACATGTCCCGATTGACGTCAATGGGCAGAAGATCGACATGCTCTCGATGTCGGGACATAAAATCCATGCGCCCAAAGGGGTCGGCGTGCTCTATATCCGCAAGGGCATCGTGCTCCCCAACCTGATCGACGGCGGCGGGCAGGAGAAAAGCCGCCGCGCGGGCACCGAGAATGTCGCGTCGATCGTTGCGCTTGGCCGCGCAATCGAGATCGCCTGCACCGGGATTCAGGCCCGGGAGGAGAAGGTCGCGGCAAAACGTGACCGGATCATTGAGGAGCTGCTCAAGGTGCCGGTTTCCCGGCTCAACGGGGACCCAAAACGCCGTCTCGCAGGGAATATCAATCTTTCGTTCCCGGGCGTCGAGGGGGAATCGCTCCTGCTCTCGCTCGATCTGGAAGGAATCTGTGCCTCTTCCGGTTCGGCCTGCACTTCGGGTTCACTCGATCCCAGCCATGTGCTGCTCTCGATCGGGCTGTCGCACGAGGTCGCACATGGGTCGCTGCGTGTCTCGATCAACGAGGAAACCTCAGACGAGGATGTCGAGCACATCATCGCCAGTGTCCCGCCGATTATCGAGCGGCTGCGTGCAATGTCCCCCATGTGGGAGCATATGCAAAAGGGTGAAATCGCCCTGTAAGACCAAACGTTTCGCCAGCCTTTTCAAAGGCTGTGGTTTTCAAAGGCAAAGCCTTTGACCGCTTGCCGCAGCAAGCGGAACGCTTTATCCTGAGAAGCGCTTTTTCGGGTGAATTGCCGCGAAGCGGCAAGAGGGGGCTTTTTGCAAGTGAAAAAGCCCCCTGCCGAGAGCTTGCAGCAGCTTCCGGGAATCACACCTCATTCCGGAGGTTCCGCCGGATTTCAAAACGGAAAGGATGAATTGTTTATGCTATATTCTGATAAAGTTCTGGAGCATTTTGCGTCGCCTCACAATGTCGGTGAGATCGAGAATGCCGACGGGGTCGGTGAGGTGGGCAACGCCAAATGCGGCGACATCATGAAAATGTATCTCAAGATCGACAGCGGGGTCATCACCGATGCCAAGTTTAAGACATTCGGCTGCGGCGCGGCGATCGCGACCAGCTCGATGGCAACCGACATGATTAAAGGCGCCACAATCGAGGAGGCGCTCAAACTCTCGAATCAGGCTGTGGTGGAGGCGCTCGACGGGCTCCCCGCCTCGAAAATCCACTGTTCGGTGCTGGCGGAGCAGGCAGTAAAATCTGCGCTCGCGGATTACTACCGCAAAAACGGGGTTGACCCCACACCGATTGTAGGGGAAATCGGCGAGTGTGACGCCTGCCACTGACCCCGAACCGCGCCTGCCCCGCCTTGTTTTTTTCGCCTTCCGGACGAATATTGTTATTGAAACGCTTCGGAAAGGAGTGGGGTGAAGTGATCTCCGGGACAGACAACAGAATCCGGGAATCCCGGCGCAGGCGCAATCTGGAATCCAAAAAACTGATTGGCTCTCTGGTTTCGGACAGCCAGGCAAGCGAGCAGATACTCGCAGCTGCCAAAAAAAGCCGCGCGAATAAGCTCGAACGAATCCGCAACAAGCTAAAGGCAGGCAAGCGGCTTTCCACGTCCGAGCTGCAATACCTGCGGGAGCGCGCGCCCGATCTCTACGAACAGGCGGCTCGTATCGACCAGCATCAAAAGGCGTTCGAACGGGCGCTCAAGCGCTGCCGGACCGAAGAGGATGTCAACCGGGTTCTGACTTCCCAGATGCAAATCGCATCCGGGATGGTCCCGGCAGTGCCGGCGCAGCAGAACGGTGAAGAACCGGCGCGCGTATCGGATGCAGAATTTTCCGAGATGTATGCCGCGGCAATCGAGCGGACTCACCGGTCGTTTCGTGCCGGAGAAGGCGGGAAGCTGGTTTCCTCCAAGCGGGAAGAAGAAAAACGGCAGGATGAGCAGAAAGAGCAGAGCAATTTTCTCCGTGGCCTGGATCGTTCGGATTCCTTCCGTTCCCCTGTACAATCCACGATCTCCGGCCCTGCATCCGACAGGCAGAAGCTCTCCATACATGCCTAATTGGAATGGTAGATTTTCCCCCTGATGCAGCATCTGCATCAGGGGATCGCTTTTTCTCTCATTTTTTTCGTTTGGATGTCCATAAAAGATCAAAAAATTGGTTCTATCTTTAAGAACCCATATTCACAACCATTCGGCACCGTCTGTCGGAGGCCCCGCAATCGTATTTCAAAAGAGGAGGAAACGAGATGAGACCGGTTTTGGCAGGAATATTGGCGGCCCTGATGCTAACTGGCTGTGGAGCGCAGGCCAGCCTGGAAGCAGTACCCAGATCCAGTGCGATTCGCACCATAGACGACGAAATCCCCCCATCTTCAGCCAATTCAGCATCAGAACCCGCTAACTCTACGCGCTCGGAGACGCACCCTGTCATGGAAGCGCCGACCGAAGCCCTCACAGAACCGGCCATCGGGACACCGGTTTCCAGTTCTTCAGAGCCGGCTGCACCTGCACAAGTCCTTCCGGACAGCTTTATGCCCGCCGATTTTTCAGGGGCGACGCTTTTTCTCTACCGTATTTCAGATATGGCAGGTACCGAGGTAGACCCCGCAATCTTTTCCGAGTATTCCTCCCAATTGGGGCTGGAGCAGTCAGAAGAGGTTGGGGAGCCGCTGGACAATCCGGACAGCATGACCCTGACGCTGCCGGACGACAGCCGGTATACCTATCAGTTCTACACCGAAGGGATCGGGGTACAATATGCGGAGCCGGGAAAAGACGCCGGAGAGGAGCGGCGGTACCGGGCCAACCAGACTGTATATACGGAATTGAAAAACGACTGTTGGTCGGATACGGTTGTCCAGCCGGATGTCCACCCCCGCTGGACGCTGCTGATGCGCGCATCCAAGGCGGAGGAAATCCGAATCACCTCTATGGCGGGAGAGGAGAGCCGCCTGTTGCCCGGGGAAGAATCATTTTCCTGCACATTTGAGGAGTTACAGCGGATGCGGGTGAACGCGGGCAGCTTTCAGCAGGTTGCCCCGGAGACCCGCCTGGAAGATGCGGAAATCATCCAAATCCGCTTTTATAACGGGATTCGATACGATATTCAGCGCGGACCCAGAGAGGTCGTGATCGCTTCAAGTGATATGCCCTACGCCTGCCGTTATGCGCTTTTCAGAAACAATCCCGATACCGCAAAACCGGTGATCTATCTCTATCCAGAGCAGCCAACCGACGTTTCGGTCCGCCTTGACTATCAAGGGAAATTCACCTATACCTATCCAGCCTATAACGACGGCTGGCAGGTGACCGCTTACCCGGATGGGCGATTGGTCAACAAGGCGGACGGGTCCGAGCATTACTACCTCTTCTGGGAGGGCAGCGGACAGTTCGACTGGGATTTTTCTAGTGGGTTCTGCGTCCCAGGCCCAGAGACCGAAGGCTTTCTGCGTAAAGTCCTGCCGCAAACCGGCCTGCTTCCAAGGGAATATAACGATTTTATCACCTACTGGGTTCCCAGGATGCAGCATAACCGTTACAATCTGATCCATTTTGCAGGGGAACCGTATGAGCGGCTTGCCCCGCTTACCGTCACCCCCTCGCCGGATGCCATCCTGCGGGTACACATGGTCTACCGGCCCCTCGCATCCCCTGTGGAACTGCCTCCCCAGACGTTCGAACCGTTTGAACGGAACGGGTTTACAGTGGTAGAATGGGGCGGTACCACGGCTTAAAGCCTGCTCCCAATCCAAAATCCTACTTGACTTCTAAAAAATTATGGAGATGGTGAACAGATTTTCCGATGCTGTACACCCGCAGCGGAACGCCTTACCCAGCCGCTTTTTCCAACGACGACGCCCAAAGGACGGGCAGCTATCCCAACAGTCTTTTTCCACCAAAGGAGGACTCGGAAGATGAAACGAATTTTAACAGGTGCTTTGGCGGTTTTGATGCTGGCCGGCTGCCAAGGCAATGGGGGGCCGGCAGAAGAGCCGTCCGGCTCCAATATGCAGAGCATCATAAGCGAGGGAACCCCGGAGAGCCGGGAAGATTTTGCTGGAGAGCCTGTTCCGATGTTGTCCGGGATTTCGGAACCGGAGGTAGAAAAGGTCCTCCTGCGGATTCGCCAGTCCTCCAAACGCCTTCTGACCCATTCGGACGAAGGATTCTCCGACGTGTTGGCGGGTGTGCAGGCCCTACAGGTCGATCCGGACAGTATGCGGCAAGTGCCTCCCCAGACAAAATTGGAGCATCCGGTACAGGTGCGCATCACCTTTCAGGATGGACAGAGATATGACCTTTCTATCAATGAGGAACAGCTTCTGATTTTTGAGAAGGGGGACGACCATGCTGCCCTCTACCAAACGGCCCAACCCTTCTACAAAGAATGGGTTCTCCAACAGATTGGGGATGAGATGTGTGGGGATGACTGGGAAGCAGGAAAACCGGTGATCTATCTCTATCCAGAGCAGCCAACCGACGTTTCGGTCCGCCTTGACTATCAAGGGAAATTCACCTATACCTATCCAGCCTATAACGACGGCTGGCAGGTGACCGCTTACCCGGATGGGCGATTGGTCAACAAGGCGGACGGGTCCGAGCATTACTACCTCTTCTGGGAGGGCAGCGGACAGTTCGACTGGGATTTTTCTAGTGGGTTCTGCGTCCCAGGCCCAGAGACCGAAGGCTTTCTGCGTAAAGTCCTGCCGCAAACCGGCCTGCTTCCAAGGGAATATAACGATTTTATCACCTACTGGGTTCCCAGGATGCAGCACAACCGTTACAATCTGATCCATTTTGCAGGGGAACCGTATGAACGGATTGCCCCTCTCACTGTCACCCCCTCGCCGGATGCCATCCTGCGGGTACACATGGTCTACCGGTCCCTCGCATCCCCTGTGGAACTGCCTCCCCAGACGTTCGAACCGTTTGAGCGGAACGGGTTTACGGTGGTAGAGTGGGGCGGTTCCTCCATACGTGCAAAGTCGGATTGAACCCGTGACCGTTCTCATGCAGCAGCCAAAAACGGCCCCGCAGCAATCGTTCTGCGGGACCGTTTTTTTGAGGGGTTGTCTATGGGTTATTTACGGACGAAGGATTTGCAGTCGGTGCACTGGTCCATCGACGGGTTGTTCTCATGGGTTCCAATTCGTACGCAGTTCAGGGAACAGTAGTCGGAGGTTGCGCAATGGTTTTTGCACTGGGATACGGTACATTCTACACTGTGGTTTGCTTTGCAGTTATCCATCTGAAATAGCTCCTTTCATCATTCGCGTGTTGCAAAACGGGGACGCAAAGACCGTTTTCTTTACGTCCTTTTTAGTCTGCACCATCCGGCAGGTTTTATCATTGGAAACTTTTTCTTATTATGGCTGCACATGTTTACAAATTCGCTAAAAAATCGTTGCAAACTATTGTAGAATCCTGTATCGCAGTATGCTATACTTTCTCCAGAAAATCCTGAATCGAACGGAGATGTTTTTATGAGGCGCACCATCAGGCCACTTGCCGTATTGGTCTGTCTGTTCACATCAGTGACGATGGTCGGCTGTCGGACCACAGAAGCCGCTGCTGTCAACAGCCAGCATATCCAGCAGGCTGTCCGTCCGGTCTCCAGCTCCGCTTCAGAATCCCAGCCCATTCCTCTGGGGGACCGTCTCCCGCTTGAAAATACGCAGGATCGGCTGGCTGAAATCCGCAACTTTCGTAAGATCGGCGCGCAGTTCCTGCTGGAGGATGACCGCGCCTACAAACTAGCCGCTATCATCTATTCCTATCGAGACTACCGCAATACTCTGATTTTCAACAGCGATTTTTCCTCCATCTCCGAAGCCCCGGTCTCTCTGCTGGTCGAGATCGCCGCTTCCCAAAGCCCGCATATCGACATCTATGGGGAAGCTTTCGAGGCTGCTGACCCGCAGTCCCAGCCGGTGAAACGGTTTTTTGAGGAGCAATCCAGAGCGGGACGGAGTGTGAGCCTGCTTTCCTACGGCGAGGACGTGCGCAAAATGGCCAAAGTCCTGTTTGGGGAGTCCTTTGAGCTGCCCGCCCAGGATGGTATCTCCATACGGTACAGCCAGCCGCTTGATCTTTATTATCTGGATGCGGAAGGTTCCACCCTCGCTACCGATTACCCGGTGATCACCAGCATAGAATCGGAGCCGGACGGCGGACTGACCGCCCGGGCAGTGATTTTGAGCTATTGGGACAGCTTTAACCAGTGGTCGTTCCCGGATGGCTCGTGGGGCAGCCAAGAAAATGCCGACATCCAGGCGGTCAAGGAGTATGTCTGCCGGAACATCGACCGGCTGCCCGCACATGTCTACACCTTCACCCCGCGTACGGATGGGGAATGGGGCATCTCCGGGTTCTCCAAAGCAGCCTGAACCTTCGCCTCGCACATCAGAACCAAAGCCTTCACGGTGATTTACCGCGAAGGCTTTTTACTGTCCGCGCCGCTCAAGAGCCAAGTGCAAAAAGAGGGGGCAAGTCCCCCTCTTTCCGAATCCTAATTGTGCAGGCAAAACAGAAATTTCGCCAGTTTTTCCCTTGGGACAAGAAAATAGTCCCAATACACAGAATCGCAGCATTCCTCCCACTCGGAAAGATCGAAGATGGGATTCCCAAAGATATCTGTAACGGAATAGTGATTCTTCTCACACAGGTCGAACAGACTCCTTCTCTGCCGTCCGTACGCACCGTAACCAGGCCCTCCATATTCCGTACTGATGATCGGGCGGAATTTGGAGATCACCCGCGCGGCCCCTTCCAGAATATCCACTTCCGCTCCTTCGGCGTCCAGCTTGATATAATCCAGTCTGGTAAAGCAGTCCATAAAATCGTCCAGCTGTTTTACCTGCACCTTTATGCTTTTTAGCCGCGCATCTTCACGATTATAAACCACCCTTTGTTTTAATCCGCTTTCTTCCGGGTAGTTTTCGCACTCCCAGAATTCCGTCTCCCCATTAAAATTGGACAATGCCAGGTTGAACAACCTGACGTTCTCTGCCTGGAAGGTTTCCGTAAGATAGCCATACTGTTTTTTCAGCGGCTCAAACCCATATAAAGAGCCGGTTTCCGTGACCAGCCGCTCAAATACCCTTAAATGCCTTCCAACATGGGCGCCAATATCAACGACCGTATCCCCCGGATTGATAAGCTTTGAATAATTCTTTTCCAGAACCTCCTCATAGTCAATCTGGAAGTCAAACTTTCCGATCAGTTGTTTGGTTGTCAGGGCGTCCATCTGTAATCGCTTCTCATTGTGCTTCAAAAGATATTCGGGCGCACTTTCAAATGTCTGTTTTAACTCCTGATAGTCCTTTTCATTGTAAAGGACTATGTCGGTGTTCTCCGGTTCCCTCCCCAACAGGTACCGGTAGGCATACAGAATCGCATTTTGTTTATCACTTCTGTCCGATTCGCAGTTTTGCCGGAATTTTTCGCGGCACTCTGAGAATCCCTCCCGAACTGTTGCATCAATGCGCAAAAGGACTTCCGCCCATTTTTCTATCTCCGCGCGGTACTGTTCGATCTGACCCTGCTGATCGTTGACCTGCCGCTGGTAACCGTCGAGCAGATTTCCCGGCTGCTCTCCGCACAGTCCATTTTGAATCCGGTACAATTCTGAAATCGCCTCCATGGTTGTATGGTTAAAAGCCGTCTGCTGTTCCCAGTAAGGGGCAATCAGCCAGTGTACACTCTTTCTGATACAGCGTTTCCCAAGCGTGACCAACCATCCGATGAAAGGGATGGTCGTTTTGATCGGAATGCCCGAAATCTGCCATGTCTGTTCAAGCTGTTGTGTGCTGCCGCGAAGAAGCCCCAGTTCTCTGGCTATGTTTTCTTTTGCTTCCATCTCTAAATGCTCCTTATTTTTAGCAGTCAATACGGGAATTCCGCAATCAGCCATATTTGTTCCTTCTGAAGAAGGAACAAACGGGACGTCCCGTTTGTTTGCATATTTTGGATTATTTTAGCACAACTTGGACGCTCTGTCAACCGATCCGGCCTTCGTCGATCCAGCCCGCCAGCTCCTTGGCATAATAGCTGATGAGGATGTCCGCACCCGCCCGAAAGATCGAAACTGCACTCTCGCAGGCTGCGGAAGCCTCGTCGATCAGGCCGGCCTTTGCCGCTGCCTTAATCATGGCATATTCCCCGGACACGCTGTAAGCCGCCATAGGCATCCCGGTGGCACGCGCCACCTCGGCAAGTACATCAAGATAGGCGAGCGCGGGCTTGACCATCAGGATGTCCGCACCCTGTTCCACATCGAGCAGGGCCTCCCGCACCGCCTCACGGGAATTGTGATAATCCATCTGGTAGCCCTTGCGGTCACCGAAGCCGGGCGCACTGCCCGCCGCATCCCGGAACGGACCATAAAATGCCGATGCATATTTCACCGCGTAGGAGAGGATCGGTGTTTCGGAGAACCCGTTCCGGTCGAGGGTCTCGCGGATTGCCAGAACCCGTCCGTCCATCATGTCGGAGGGCGCCACCATATCCGCCCCTGCCTGCACATGGGAAAGCGCTGTCCTGGCGAGCACTTCAAGGGTTCGGTCGTTGTCCACCTCCTGCCCGCGGAGCAGGCCGCAGTGCCCGTGGGAGGTATACTCACAAAGGCAGACATCGGTGATGAGGTAAAGCTCCGGGAACCTGGCCCTGGCCTCCCGCAGCGCCTGCTGCACCACCCCATTTTCCGCCCATGCGCTGGTTCCCTCAGGATCCTTCTGCGCCGGGATTCCAAACAGCATCACTGCCGGGACTCCCGCCTCGCAGACCTGCTCGAGCGCGCGGGGCAGGGTATCCGGACTGTAGCGGAACTGCCCGTCCAGCGAGGGGATCGGCGCTGCAATCCCGGTCCCTTCCTCGACAAAGAGCGGGTAGATCAGCGAAGATTTTGAAACGCGCGTCTCCCGCACCAGCCCCCGGATCGCCGGATTCCGGCGCAGCCTGCGCGGCCTGAATCTCAAATTATCCATCAACAGGTTCCTCCTTATTGCCCGTTTGTTCGGTCATCAGCTGGACGAGCGACTGCATCGTCGCCTGTTCTGCAACAACAACCTGCATTCCGCACGCCTGTGCTGCACGCGCGGTCGCCTCGCCGATACAGGCGGCACGAATCCCGCTGTAATCCCGGGCACCGATCGCGCGCACAAATCCCTGCACTGTCGAAGCGCTGGTGAACGCCACATAGTCGACCTCCCCCGCATCGAGCATCGCCGCCCCGACCATTGACTGTGCACTCTCATAGACCGTATCATAAAGCGGCAGGTCATCATAGGGAATTCCCGCCCGTTCCAGCTCGGCGGTCAAATCCGGGGAGCCTTCCCTTGCCCGGACGATCAGCACCCGTGTCCCCCCGGCGGCCTGGGCGAGCGCTGTACCAAGCGCTGCCGCACTGAACCGCTCGGGCACCAGATCGGCAAACAGGCCATGCGCTTCGATCTCCCGCGCGGTCGCCGCGCCGATTGCCGCCAACCGGATTTCGCCCAGCATCCGCACATCCCGCTGCTGCCTGCGCAGCCGCTCAAAAAAGATGCGTGCGCCGCTCGGGCTGGTCAGCACCAGCCACCCGTACCGCCCCACATGATCGAGCGACAGGTCGAGCGCAGGATTCTCCGGTATCTCCACCGTACGGATTGCAGGGATTTCAATGACCTCCGCCCCTGCTTCCCGGAGCATCCCGGTCAGACGGGAGGCCATCTCCCGGGGACGGGTCACAAGGATTTTCTTTCCGTGAAGCGGACGTTTTTCCGCCCAGGAAAACCGCTCGGACAACCGGCAGACCTCCCCGACCATCAGCACCGCCGGAGGGCGCACCCCGGCCTGCCTGGCCTCCTCCGGGAGCGCTGCAACGGTCGAAAGCAACCGCCGCTGGCGGGCGGTTGTCCCGCGTTCGATCAGCGCGGCAGGGGTTTCAGGCGGCATTCCCGCCTCTGTCAGCCCGGTGCAGATCTGCTCCAGTCCCCCGACCCCCATCAGGAAAACCAGCGTCCCCCCTGCCCGGACAAGCGCCTCGAATTCCTCGGGCGGGCGGGCGGATTTCCGCTGCCCGGTGATAATATGCACCGACGAACAGAAATCCCGATGGGTGAGCGGGATTCCCGCATAAGCGGGCACCGCAGCCGCTGAACTGACCCCCGGCACCACCTCAAACGGGATGCCGTTCTGCTCGAGCAGCTCCAGCTCTTCGCCGCCCCTGCCGAACAGGAACGGGTCCCCGCCCTTGAGCCGCACCACCTGACTGCCGGAGAGCGCCTCCTCCAACAGGATCATATTGATCCGCTGCTGCGGGACTGGATGCTCTCCCGCGCGTTTGCCGACATCAATCCGGCGGGTGGATTCAGGGATCAGGCCCAAAACCGCCTGCCCAACCAGCGCATCATAAACCACCACATCCGCCCGTTCGATCAATTCCTTTCCACGCAGGGTCAACAGCCCCACATCAGCCGGTCCCGCTCCGACCAGATATACCTTTCCTGTTTGCATTATACCCCTCCTAACTGCGCGGCCAACCGTTCACCCAACTGTTCGGGCGCCCCTGCATCCCCGGTAAGGCCGCCTGTCCGCAGGATGCCCGCTTCTTCCACTGCGAAAAGCCCTGTCAGACAGAGCTCCCCGCCCCGTACCTGCGCATACGCCGCGATCGGTTCGGTGCATCCCCCGCCGAGCGCCCGCACAAACGACCGTTCCGCCGCAGCCGCTATCCGGGATTCCCGGCAGTCGGCCTCCTCCAGATACCACAGGTCGTCGCCTGCGCGCGCCTGTGTCACCAGAATCCCCTGTCCGGCCGCAGGGATCATCTCCTCCGGTCCGAATACCCGGCTGATCCGGTCCTGCATCCCCAGGCGCTCGATCCCCGCATGGGCGAGCACCAGCGCGGAAAACCCTCCCCGGTCGAGCTTCTCGATCCGGGTCTGGACATTTCCTCGCACACTTTCGACCTGCGCCCCGGCAAACAGCCGTCCAATCTGCACCCGTCGGCGGGGGCTGGAGGTTCCGAATGGCAGGGAAAGGTCGGGGGTCTGTCTGCCCTGCGGCAGGATCAGCACATCCCGCGCGTCCGCGCGCGGCGAAAACGCCGCCAGCGGCAGACGCGGATCGGTCTCCATCGGCAGGTCCTTAAGGCTGTGCACCGCAAGGTCGATCCGCCCTTCGAGCAGCGCCTGGTCCAGCTCCCGGACAAAAAGCCCCTTTCCCCCGATTTTATCGAGCGGGCGGTCGAGGATACGGTCGCCGGTCGTTTTCATCGTGACAAGCTCGACTTCGAGTTCCGGGTGGGCACGCCGGATCTGCCCGATCACCAGCATACTCTGGGCAATTGCCAGCCTGCTGTCCCGGCTTCCCACCCGAACCTTATGCTTCTCCATCCACTTCCTCCTCTTTCTCAAACAGGCCCTGTGCGCAGGAACCCATTACAGCTTCGCCTGTTCGATCCGGTCGAGCAGCTCCCGGATCTGCCTTGCAGCCTGTGCGGCGAGACGGTGCCCTGTATTACTGGCGGTCACACCGGCAACCAGGCTGCCGCGCCGCGCAATCGCAGGGAAATAGAAGTCGCATTCCCCGGGCGCATCCGCCGCATTGACCGGTATCCCCAGTGCGCGGCATTCCTCGACAACCGCCCGGTTGACCGTCCGGCTGTCGGTAGCGGCGATCACAAGCGCATATCCCGCGCAATCCCCCGGACTATAGGCGCGGCAGAGCAGCTGCACGCCATCCGGCTGCCCGGCAAACGCGGGGGAAATCACCGTCACCTGTGCGCCGAACCCGCTGAGGACCTGCGCACGCCGCAGCCCGACCGTTCCACCGCCGAATACCGCCACCCGTTTCCCCGAAAGGTTGACAAACAGCGGGAAATATGCTGGCTGATCCACCGAATCCCCTCCGCCTCTTTTTGCAGGACTGCCCGAAAAAACAGCCACAAAGCGGACGCTTTGCGGCTTTCGAGAGCGATTACGCTCTGGTATCATCGTTGCCTTTCCACCTATTCTGGGCTGATCTGCTAAACATTATACCAAAAATCCCCCGGCAATTCAAGATTGGAACGGTTTGGTTTCGACCGAATCCCCAGATTTTTTTCAGCCGGCCGGCTGCTGTCATTCGGAACATATTTTATGCTTTTGGGAACATTTCGCAGGCTGGAACCCATTATTTCTGCTAGAATCAAACTAACGGGTTCGCCATTTTCAGAATTGGCAATCGCTTTGTTCATTAACCAGTCGGTCGTTCCCTTTCGATCTGTCAGGTTCTGTCCAAAGTTCAAAAAAGAAGTGCTTCGTCCGGATAGCGAAGCACTTCTTTTTTGTTTTTGCAAAGGGATCTGTCTCCTGTCTTTTGGCTCCCGCTCCCCTCTTGCAGCCCTTTGGGCTTCGCTCAAAAAGCCGCAGCGGCCTGCGCCGATCGTCGGGAAGCGGTTGCGGCCAAAAACAGGGAAACGTTTGGAAGAGTTGATTTGTCCCCCCTTTCAATGTTATAATCGAATCACTTGGAGCAGGCAGCATACCACCGGCTGGAGGGCAGGCAATGAAGATCGAACATGTCGCAATGTATGTAAACGATCTGGAAGGCGCCAGAAACTTTTTTGAAACCTATTTCGGGGCGGTCTCAAACAGCGGATACCACAATCAAAAGACAGATTTCCGCTCCTATTTTCTGTCTTTTGGGGACGGGGCAAGGCTGGAACTCATGAGCAGGCCGGCCCTGGAAGACCCTGAAAAAGCACTGGCGCGGACCGGGTTTATCCATCTGGCATTTTGCGCCGGCAGCAGAGAGGCGGTGGACAGCCTGACCGCGCGGCTGATGCAGGACGGTTATGAGGTCATCAGCGGACCGCGCACAACCGGGGATGGATATTATGAAAGCTGCATCGTCGGGGTGGAAGGCAACCAGATTGAAATTACCGTTTAGGGCATGGCAAACAGCCCACCGGAAAGGCAGGAAAAATCGATGAATGAACAACTGCGTGCACAGTTTGAGGCGTGGCACGAGCAGGACGAACATCAGAAGATCGTGGACGCGGTTCTGGCGCTCCCGCCAGAGGAACGCGGTTATGAGGAAACCGGACAGCTCGCGCGCGCCTATAACAATCTGGGGGAACTGGAGGCCGCGCTCGAGCTGCTGCTCTCGATTGCGGAGCAGGGCAGGGAGGATTTCCGCTGGCACTACCGGGTTGGCTATTCCTACTTCTATCTGCACCAGAACGAGCGGGCCGCAGCCGCATTCGACCGCGCGGTCGCACTCAATCCGGAGGACGCCCACAGCTGGTTTTTTGTTGCGCTGGTGAGCCGCACGCTGGGCAATCGGGGCCGGTTCGAGCTGGCAAAGGAGCGGGTGCAGGCGCTCGACCCCGAACTGTTTGAACAGGAATTCCCGCCCGACCAGGAGGAAAGTTATTGTCCCGAACAGTATACGCAGGAGGCGTTCGACGCGGTTGAAGCGCATATCCGGCAGTATTTTGGGGTGTATCCTCTGGTCTTTCACGAAAAGCTCTCCCCCGACATCCATGTGGACATCTGCCTGATCGAGCCTACCCCCGAACGGGATTACTACACGCTGGTTACACTGGGGATGGGTGCGCACCGGATGAACGTCCCCGAGGAGCTGCGCAACAGCAGGCTCGACCGCGCCGAACTTCTCATCTGCCTGCCTGCCCGCTGGAATATCCGCGGGCAGGCGGAAAAATGGTATTGGCCTCTGCGCTGGCTCAAAATCCTTGCGCGCCTGCCCGGCAGCGAGGATACCTGGCTGGGCTGGGGTCATACAGTCCCCAAAGGCGCTCCTTTCTCTTACAACACCAACCTTTCTTCTGTGATTCTCACCGAGCCTGCCCTCTTCGATGCCGAAGCGGCGGTCTGCCATCTCCCGGACGGTGACGCGATCAACTTTTACCAGGTCGTGCCCATCTACCAGAACGAGCTGGACTGCAAACTCCACCGGGGAGCCAAGTCCCTGCTCCGCCTGTTCGGGCAGGACGCTTATGTAGTGGACATCGACCGTCCGAGCGTCTGCCGCAACTGGAAGCTGGAACCGGAGGACGATCTGCCCGATCCCCAAATCGAGCCCGCGGTCCCCCGCTGGGATGGGCCGGCCGGCTGTCTGGCGACCCGTAAGATCACCCGGGAAAAACTGCCGGTGGGTTACTTCTACCGGGAAGCGCCGGTTGAGGGCGCGCCGGACAGCGGCTGGCGTTTCCTCGAAGGAAACGAGGACGAATCTTATATGTCCGACCCGGCAAACACCGAGGTCTGTCACCTCGATACCATCTGCGCCTCCAACCCCGGGATAGCGCCTCTGCTCACCTCCCCGCAGGGCACTGCTTATTTCCGGGGTGAGGACGGTCGTTTTTACTATGAGGAACCGATGGAGGGCTGACATCCGCAATGAATAAATGGTATGCGCATCTGAAAACGATCACCCGCCACAAACTGCTGGTCATGCGGCACTGCTTCCGGATCGGGCTTTATTGGCAGGGGCTGACCCATGACCTCTCCAAGTATTCCCCGGCGGAATTCCTGGTGGGGGCGAAATATTATCAGGGCGACCGCAGCCCCAACGACGCTGAACGCCGGGAAAAGGGGTACAGCAGCGCATGGCTGCACCACAAGGGGCGGAATAAGCACCACCTTGAATATTGGATCGACTATACGCCAGGCGGGGACCATCATATGGGCGGGGTTGAGATGCCGGTACAGTATGTAGCAGAGATGTTCTGTGACCGGATCGCCGCCTGCAAAATTTACCACGGGGCCGCCTATCAGGATGCTGACCCATACGATTATTTCATGCGCGGCCGGGGCCACACCATCCTGCATCAGAACTCTGCTGCTCTGCTCGAACAGATGCTGCGGATGCTCAAGGAGCGCGGGGAGACCGAGACCTTCCTCTGGGTGCGCAGAGAGCTGCTGCACCGTTGAGCAGTGTTTTGGGGTCGGCCTGAAGCTCAGGTGCCAGGCCCACAGACGTCCGAACCGGAAGTGCGACAAGCAGTTCTTTGGTCTCGGGGAACAGGTCGGGCATCTCTTCAAACCCATCGGAGGTCGCGGCGATTGCACTCAGCGTCCTTCCGGTTTCCCTGCGGTAGGTTTCGGAAATCTTCCGGTAGATTTCCGCATCCTCAAGGAACATCTCCCGGTTTTGGAGCGGGTCCCCTTCTGCGGGAACCGGTGGTTTATAGGAACTGGCTTCGCCCTGCCGCGCCGCTTCCTCGGACGAAGCGATCGGCGGGGCCTTTCTGCTGCACGCTCCAAGCGCCGCCATCAACAAAAGTGCAAGCCACAGTGCAAACAATCTCTTCATTTTTGTTTCTCCTCCCGTACTTTCACCTGTGGGGACAAGCCCCTTCTGTAGCTCTTATTCTAGCGGAAAGGCAAAGCGGAATTTGTCGGTTTCGCAAGGCTTGGAAAATTCTTTTCCGGGCCTTGTGCGTATTGGATTATTGCAATCAAAAATCCCTTTCATGCCCCTCTGCCGCCGTACCGTAGGATGTGTTGCGCATTTCGGAGCGCAGCGGCTCTCTTGATGCGCCAACCGGATGCCGGCTGGTGGAATGCCTGTCTGGGCACCGGACACCCCTCCTGGGAAGCGCTTTTTTCGGGTGGATTGCCGTCTGCCCCCCAAAGGCGGCAACAGGGGGCTTTTTCATCCGCAAAAAGCCCCCTGTTATCTTTTTGTCTGCCAGAATCAAACCTCTAATAATTGTTCGCCCTGACCTGGAACCATGCCTGCGGCTTTTTGCAGACCGGGCAGACCTTCGGCGGCTCGGTGCCCTCATGAATATGCCCGCAGTTGAGACAGATCCAGGTCGCCTGCTGGGACTTTTTGAACACGGCCTGCCCTTCGACGTTGGAAAGCAGGGTATCATACCGTTCCATATGCTCCTTTTCGATTTTCGCAACCAGCTCAAACAGGATCGCGATATTGTCGAATCCTTCTTCCCGGGCCTCCTTCGCAAAATTGGCATACATCTCCTGCCACTCGTACTTCTCCCCGGCCGCTGCATCCTTGAGGTTTTCGGGGGTGGCGGGCATCTCGCTGTTGTGGAGAATCCGGAACCAGATTTCCGCATGTTCCTTTTCATTGTTTGCGGTCTCATCGAAGATGTTGCCAATCTGCTCGTAACCGTCCTCCCGCGCTTTCGCTGCGAAATAGGTGTACTTGTTGCGCGCCTGCGATTCCCCCGCAAACGCAGCCATCAGATTGGCTTCGGTTTTAGAGCCTTTGAGAATTTTCATAAAAACAGCCTCCCTTTTGCAGTTCTGGAATTAGTCTGCACGCGGGGAGGCTGTCTTATACCAGTCTTTGTTATTTTTCCGATACAAGTATTGATTCTTCTATACGGTGGCGGTCGAAAAGAGCGGGCATCAAAATACGAAACAGCCCATGCACCGTTTGACTTGCGTATGGGCTGTTTCGTTTCAGGGCCGGGATCAGATCGTCTGGCCGTAAACCGCCAATAGGGAGATTTCGGTGGGGTAGCGGTTGCCGCCGTGATAGCGCAGCCAAAACCGGTACCCCGGGCAGATCTCGTCGATCATCCGGGGAATTTTCCAGATGTCCTCGTTGTTGTGATAGACCGAAATCGCCAGTTTGGGATGCTCCCGCTGGATATGGCGGGAGCATCCGAGCAGAGCGCTCTGCTCGGCGCCTTCGATATCCATCTTGATAAAGGTGATGGGTTCGGCAATATCCTCGTCGATCGAGACCACCTCAACCGGGATATTCCCCTGGCCAGTCAACACGTTGGCGGAGGTACTGGCCGGATTCGCGGAAATAAACATCTGTCCGCGCTCTTTTCCAGCGCCTTTCATACGGCATTCGATCTGGGGGAATTTCTGTGTGACCTGCCGCAGCAGCCGGAAGGTTGCCGGGGTGATCTCATAACAGTAGATTTTTTTATAACGGCCGTAGACCTTCATATATTCCAAAACAGTATCCCCGTTATAAGCCCCGAGATCAACCAGCACCTCATTTTCGTCACAGGGCATCAGGTCCGGATCGAAATAGTCCGGCCAGGCGTGTTCGACCGCAAGGGCCAGGGTGTGGTAGTCCTGCCGGTACCAGTTGTTCACGATGCCGAACAGAAGCTGGCGGGACCGGTAGTCCTCCAGCCGCTGGTAGAGCCAGAGATAATCCCTCCAATGCGCGCAGAACGATTCCGCCTTGTTCTGCCAGATGGTGAAATCCCCGGCTTCCCGGTCGAGCGATCCCCAGAAGGTAAACGTTTTGAAATAGACTTCTAAAGCCTGTTGATCCTCCGGACTTTGGGCGAGAAAATGTTTCTGAATCCGGGAAAACAGCTTCTCCTGCGGCAGCACGCGGATTTCTTCGATCCAGCTGAGAAACTGCCGGTCAAGCGCACAGCGCGGCTTTAATGAGGCGGGCTGCTCGATCCGCAGATTTTCGGCGTACCACAAGGCGTGCCACAGCCAGTGTTCCAGCTGATCCAGCCAGCCGCCCAGGCCGGATGCATCCGCCGGGATGGATTCAGGCAGGCTGGGCAGGGACGCCCGCCTGGCGAGCCGCTCGGCGACTGTCTGGATAGCTGGCGGCAGTTCCTCTGCGAGGGCGCCTGCTGCCGCGAGATCCCCCCGCTCCAGATGGGCACGCAGACAACCGTCCGCCTGTGCAATACTCTCCAAAAGTGCGATGGTTTGCTCCATGTTTTTCCTCCCTCAGCTTTCCAGTGTATATCGCGGCCCGTCCAGCTGGCTCTGCATCAGCAGCAGTTCAGGGTCATCAGGGCAAAGTGCGCGGTAGGATTCCAGTATCTGGGCTGCATGTGCAATCTGCCCGTCACTGGCAAGCCGGTAAAACTGCTGCTTGACATTCTCCGCCAACGCTTCAAATTCCTCCCGCTGTTGTTTCTGCGCCTCCAAACGCTGGCGGGTGCGCGCGGTGAACAACCCAATCAGCCGGTTCATCAAGGGGAATTCCTGGAGCATCTCCCCGAGCCGTTGCAGACAGGCACCGTCCCCCTGCTCCTTTTGCAGGGCTTCTGCCTCCTGCCAGCCTATGACAAACCGGTATTCCGCTGGCAGCGCCACCCGGTTTTCGGGCAGGAGCATGGCGGGCTGGTAAACCATCCGGCAGTAGTGGGTCATTGCGTCCAGATAGCGCTGCGCGAGGCTGGCAAAGCGTTCCTCATCCAGCCAGGGCTGCTGGAACAGGACTTTGGTATCCGGCTCCGGGCTTAACAGCAGCGACAGCATAAGACGGGTCTGCCAGAACCAGCAGACCGGCGGGTCGCTTTCCTGCAAGGGGTGTTCCATCAGGTAGGTGTCGAGCAGTTCCGGCCAGTCGGGACGCTGCTTGGCCAGCGTTTCCCAGTACCGTTCCACCAGGCTGCTGTCGAGCGCGGAAAGGGTGTGCTGCAAATCGAACTGGTAGAAAACGGTCGCATACAGAAGATCGGCGAACAGCGGCGTTTTCACCGCGTCCGGATCATCCAGAAGCTGCTCCAGCAGTTCCTGCGCCTGTTCGCGGGTCTGGGCGGTGCGCAGCCGGCAGAGCTGTGCAAACGGGTTTTGCAGATCGGTCTGGGCAATCGTCAGGCAGGCGTCTTTCTTGCGCACTAAAAATAGGTCAAACCGCTTTTCAAACCAGATGGTGAAATCCTTCCAGCCCTCGCCTTCCTTCAAAGAAGAAGCCTGTTCGAGCAGCATCGGTAGTCGGGAGAAGTCCTCGGCTTCATAAGCATAAAGACACTCCATCATCAGGCTTGCGTCCGAACGTTCCAATGTCTTTTCGGTTAGCGATCCAGCGTGTTCGAGCGCGGCTTTCATCTCCGGATAATTCTCTTCTACCTGCCAGCATTTCGCGACTGCATAGCAGGACATTGCGTAATTATACGGGACAGCAAACGCAATCGGCACACTGTAAACATCGCGGGTATTGAGTTTCCCGTCCTGATAGAGCTGGTACAGCCGCTGATATTCCAGATAGGCTTCCCTTGCAGACGGATATTCTTCGCAGTCAAAGTAGATATTTCCCTGATAGTAGCGCATTTCCATGTCTGCTGCCAGGTCTCCCTCGTTTTTGTCCTGGAAGAATTCCTTTATGAGCTGCTGCGCAGCCGCGTACTCCCTGCGGATAATCGCAGAAAACACCATTGTATGATAGGCATAGATCCACTCGGTATGATCGGGTCTGTTCCCTCCTAAAATCCGGATAATCTCGCGGGCAATTCGTGTCCGCTCTTCGACATCGGAAACCTTTTGCAGGCCATAGGTATCCGCAAGATGCCGCAAAATACGGACATCCTCCGGATTTTTTTCCAGCTCGAGCAAAAGCAGCTTCTGGTTGCGCTGCTGTTTTTTCTCGTTGACGCCCTGCACATATCCATCGTGATGTGCAATCACAGAAATATCCTTCGTGGGAACGATAAAGGGATTGATGCTCTCATGAATCGACCCCTGAAACCGCATACCGGGAATATTCCGATAAAGCCGGATCATGTGGAAATCGGAATATTCGGTATGCTCATAGTCCGAATAGTTGCGCTGGATCAGGCTGGCGGTCCCGTAGGGATTGTTCGGCAGCTTCAAAAACTCAATGATCGGACCGCAGTTCTCCTCCAGAATCTCGTCCCCGTCCAGATAAAGGAACCATTCCCCCGAAGCGGCTTCCAGCGAGACATTGCGCGCAGCGGAAAAATCGTCGCACCATTCAAAATGCAGTACCTGGTCTGCATATTGCTCCGCAATTTCCACCGTCCGGTCGGTGGAGCCGGTGTCCACAACGATCAGCTCGCTGGGAACCGCCTCGCGTATGGGGGACATCGCCTTCAGGCAGTCCTCCAGATATTTTTCCTCGTTCTTCACGATCATCCCGATCGAAACCAGCGGTCTCTGACCTGGTTTTTTTACTTTGGCTTTCATGGTCAACCCCCAATCGAAATGGAAAAGGCAGGCAGCAGAATGCTGCCTGCCTTTTGTAGCCGTTCAAGCTCCGCGCAAAGATTCAATCCATTACTGGAGGAGCTGGAGCACGCTCTGCGGCTGCTGGTTGGCCTGCGCGAGCATTGCCTGTGCGGACTGGGTCAGCACGTTGACTTTGGTGTACTCCATCATCATCTTGGCCATATCGGTATCACGGATACGGCTGTTCGCGGACTGGAGGTTCTCGGACGCGGTGTCCAGGTTGTTGATGGTGTATTCCAGACGGTTCTGGGTTGCACCGAGGACCGCACGCTGCTCGGAAACCTTGTCGATCGCGCTGCGGATGGTGTCGATCGCGGAAGCTGCGCCCTCACGCTTGGAGATATCCACATCTGCAACACCGATACCCAGCGAGCTCATGTTCGCAACCGAAACAGCAATCTGGTTGAAGGTATCCGCAGTGTCACCGATCTGGAGAATCAGGCCGCGATTGCCGCCCGCCATGCTCGAGCCGTTGGCCAGGCCGAGTGCCGACGCGATGTCTTTATCGCCGATGTCGCTGAAGCTGAACTTAACATCCTCGACATCCCCGTTGTACTTGATGAGGAAGCCGCCATCATCCGCCGCCTCTACGGTGAAGTCGGCCTTAGTCAAACCGGTCAGGCCGGATGCTTTGTCAAACGTACCGGCAGTCAGGCCGTTCTGCTTGTTGTACTCATCAACTGCAGTCTGGATATAACCCTGCAATGCGGTTGCAACCGTGTCCATCGTGACCGTAGTAGCAGATGACGTTTTGGTGATCTGGCCTGTAACAGTTACAACGACCTTGGTCCCGTTGATGTTCATCTGGAAGGTGGAATTTTGCGCGATGGTATCGCCGTTGTACTCGTTCTGTGCTTTGCTGATAATAGATGTGATCGGATCGCCTGCGGTAGTGCTGCCGCCGAACAGGAGGCTGCCCAACGATTTCTCCGCTTCAGTAAGCGTAGAGCCACTGAACGAGAATTCGGAATCAGAGCCTTTGTTCTCGCTCTTCAGGGAGAACTTGCTGCCATCGAAGGTGATCTTGACGCTTCCCTTCAGTCCCTGTTCCTTGATTTGATTATTAAACAGCTCGGTGAGCTTGTTCGCCCATTCTTTACCAGCCTCGGTTGCAATCGGAGTTGTGGAGCCATCCACGCTGGTGATCGACTCGAGGAACTTCTTGGCGTCGCCCTTGCTCCAGTCAATTTCCAGCTTCTGGCCATCAATCACGAAGGTCTCGGTTGCAGATGCGGAAGTTACCGCAGTGAAGCTGACGCCAGACGCAGCACCGGTTACCACTTCTGCAGAGGAGAACTTGGAAATGTCATTCGCGCCGGTGAAGCTGGTGCCGTTTGCGCTCACGTTGCCGCCGCCCAGCGAACCATCCAGCAGCTTGATGCCGTTGAAGTTGGTCGACTGCGAGATACGGTCGATTTCTTCCTGGAGTTTGTCAACCTCGAGCTGGAGGGACTCACGGTTCAGGTCCTCGTTGATGCCGTTCGCCGAACGGGTTGCCAGCTCGGTCATACGGTTGAGCATGTTGTGGACCTCGGTCAGCGCGCCTTCAGCGGTCTGTACCAGCGAGATACCATCCTGTGCGTTGAGCGAAGCGGTGTCCAGACCTTTGATCTGGGATTTCATCTTCTCCGAGATCGCCAGACCGGAAGCGTCGTCGCCCGCGCGGTTGATGCGGTAACCGGAGGACAGCTTTTCCAGCGCCTTGGAAACCTGCGAGTTGTTCATACCCAGCTGACGCTGAGAGTTGACTGCCATAATGTTGCTTCTTACTACCATTCCCATGGTGAAACCTCCTTAAAAATTCTGCGGGTGATGTCCCTTCCACCCGTTTTTATATTTTTCAAGCCTGCCCGCTCCGCGGCGGCGGACAGACCGGAAAACAAAATCATCTGCGCATCCTGCGCGGGGGCTGTATCTCTGCGTGTGGCAGGGTGCTTTTTCACTTGCAAAAAGCACCCTCTTGCCGCCCTTCGGCGGCAATTCACCCGAAAAATGCGCTTCACAGGATAAGGCGTTCCGCGCTCATCTCGCGCTAAGAGCCCGCCTTCGGCGGGTTGCGCTCGAAACGCTTCGCTGCGGCTCGCAGTGCGGAGCGCGCCGGGGGCTCTGCCCCTCGACCCCGCCACCTTTGAAAAGGTGGACGAAACTTTTGGTTTCAGCGTGACGCTG
>NZ_QZEG01000160.1:0-1756 GCF_009917605.1 Anaerotruncus sp. 1XD42-93
ATTTGTTACACTATGCCGTCTTTTCATATCCTCTATTTTATCATATTTTCTACTTTAGGGACACGACCTAACAAGTTAGTCGCAGGCCACTTATGTACACAGCACGACCTTTACTATATGGTTTTGTCTTTGCCCGATTCGGTAACAGGAAAGAAAAAGCCGGTTTGGTTTCCCACCGGTCTTAAAGTGAAGGGGAACAAGACGCAGGCCAACAAAATGCTGCAGAAGGCCAGAAGGGAGGCAACGAAGGGGATCCTTCCGCCCCGTCCAAAAGCAGGTAAAAGCGACCAGGATTACCTGCCGGTCGTTGCTGCTGGGGATTTGCGGAGCAGTATGCTGTTTTCCCAGTATATTTTATACTGGCTTCAGGCAAACCGCACGACCTGGGAGGAAACCGACCTACGCTGCCTACTATGGAGTAATTGTACACGTCATAGCGCCTTACTTTGAGGAACGGCTGGTTCCCCTGGATAAGCTAATAACGATGAACACCTAGAATTTTACAGCAGCTTAAAGCAGAAGGGGGGGGGCAGCGGGAACACAATTCTGCACTACCACGCAAATATCCGAAAAAGTCTGGCCGATGCAGTAAAAAAGTACAAGCTGATCCCTTACAATCCGGCCGCAGATGTCACCCGCCCCAAAATCGGCAACTTTGTGTCCAACTATTATGATGCACAGCAGTTGGCTATCATGCTGGAGGCGTTCAAAGGCAGCTCGATTGAACTTCCTATCATGCTTGCCGCTTTCTACGGCTCCCGCCGCAGTGAGGTATTGAGTCCGAGGTGGAGCGCGATCGATTTCAAAAACAACACCATTGCAGTCAGCCACACCGTTTCCAGAGCAAAAATTGATAGAAAAACACAGCTGATCCTGAAGAATCGAACAAAGAACAAATCCAGTTTCCGCTCCCTTCCACTCATCCCCCAGGTCAAACGGATGCTGATGCGGGTGCGAGACAAACAGAAGCGAAATCAGAAGACTTGCAAAAAGCAGTACAACACTGACTTTTTTGGAATACATCTGTGTGGATGATCTGGGGAATCTTCCCTTTCCGGATAGAGTAAGCCGCGGATTCAGTGAGAAAATCAAAAGGCTGGATCTGCCCTATATCCGGTTCCATGATCTCAGGCATAGTTGTGCAAGCCTGCTGCTAGCCAATGGCATCAGTCTCAAGGAGATCCAGCTTTGGTTGGGGCATAGCAATTTTGCAACCACAGCGAATATCTATGCCCACCTGGATATGAGCAGCAAGCAGGCTTCCGCTGCTACGATTGCGGGCTGCTTAGCTCTGGAGCCTTCCACATCGCAGGAATAAAAGGAAAAAGGAGCCTCAGCTCCTTCCCCCTAAACAACGGATCTGAGTGCTCCAATGCCCAAAAATGGTGCCGCCGACGGGACTTGAACCCGTAAGGGATTTCTCCCGGCAGATTTTAAGTCTGCTACGTGTGCCGATTTCGTCACGGCGGCAAATTTCAAAAGTTGGATCGCGAAACGACTGGCAAAACAGCAGACCAACTTTTGTATTCAGTTTACAGAATCTTGCGAAGCCGCTTAGAATCAGCATCCACAGAAACACCCCTTAAAAACCCACACAAGATTTTAAGTCTGATGCGTATGCCAATTTCGCCACAACGGCAAATTTCAAAATTGAACCATGAAACGACTGATAAAATAGCTGTCTTAGAACCTGTATTCACAAGGAGAAAAGAACGTGGTAAAATAGAGATATGGAAGAAAAAGGACGGGAGTCGTA
>NZ_QZEG01000161.1:0-1719 GCF_009917605.1 Anaerotruncus sp. 1XD42-93
TTGTAGGTCTTACAGGCATCCCGCAGCCGTTCCAGCTGTTCCTGGGACAGCGCGTGCCGCGATCTGGCGCGGTCCAGCCTTGGGGATTTGATCTTGAGCATGGGATTTTTGCGGATGATGTCCTCAACCGTCAGCCAGCTGAAAAAGCTGCGCAGGGTATTGATGTGGGTCAGCAGGCTTCCATCCCGGAGGCCGCGTGTCTCGGACAGATAGGAGATGTACTCCCGCAGATCGTCCACCGTGATCTTGGTCACCGCCCGGTCTACCTGCTCTGTGAAGATCCCCAGCGTGTATCGGTAATTCTCGATCGTTTTGGCTGACAGACCATCAATCCGTTTCGCCGCGAGGAACGCCGAAACCCGCCTTTTCAGGCTTCCACGGCTGGTTTCATCCTGTCTCGACACCCGGTAAGGCTTTATCAGGTTTTGCGCCTGTTCCGGCGATAATCCCGCCTCTACCAACGCGTTCATAAGCTCCTGTTTTGCATCCATGGCACTCGCTCCTTTCTATCAAAAATATATCTAACACGCAAACCATAGTCAAATAAGGCGGACAAAAACGGGACTTTGCAGAGTAATTTATACGCGCAGTATGCCCGAGATGTACAGGCACCCAATCTTGACATTACGCCCGAAACTCTATTTAATGATCCGCCGCTCAACAAGATGGCTGGTCTTGACCACAGAACGACGCACTATGCGAGAGCAGATAAGCCCGCAGGCTCTCCGCCTACCCCAAACGATGGCCCAGAGCACTGGGACGTATTGACGTCCACAATTAACCGGACAAGAGCCTTACGGATTGCTACGCAATGTTTTAAGGGGTCCAACAACGGCCGAGCCTTTTTGCAGACTAGGCACTGGGACACGGATGAGTTTGCTGAGGGATGGCAAGCATGGCGAGAGGTTGCAACCTGTTATTGCGCGGACCTCGAGTGGAAACCTCTCCCGATGATAAACGGGTGGACAAATGCTGTTGATTTTAGTACTGCGGCGCCAAAATATCGAAAGGGGGCAGACGGAAAAGTTGTATATGTTAGAGGATACATCAAAAGAACCGGCGATTTAACCGAGGAGAACCGCACAATTGCATATCTCCCGGAAGGGTATAGACCTACAGGCGAGTGGTGGTCAACAACCTCACACGAATATAGAGATAATGCATTTACGCTGAAAGTATCCACAAACGGAAGAGTATACCTCACAACCATCAACTCTAATGTGCAGGAGATTGCAAATTGGGCTCTACCCATCTGCTTGACGATCCCGGTTTAATGTCCTCTCTTTAGATTGGGATTGCCAGGTTTACTGATAATATCAAATCGCTCCCGCTTATTTCCTTGCTCCAGTTTTCCACCATCAACCGTCCATCTGTCTCTACAACGCATCGCCAGTTGTGGAAGCCGCCGTTTACGGAACATATCTGATACCAAACGTACTCTTTTGGCCTATATCCTTCAGGTAATTGTGCAAAATATGTACGTTGAGGGATCGTGCCAGAATTATGCTTTATGAGTCCTTTTACATAGACAACATCTCCGCTGGAGCCTTTTCGATATTTTGCTGTATGCCTACTGTCAGTGGTGGCATCTACAAACCCATTCATAAAAGGGAGCGCTTTCCATTCAAGATCCGCGCAGTAGCAGGTTGCAACCTCCTTCCATGCCTGCCACTGGGTAAAATCGTCATTATCAACATGGCGTGTACGCAAAAACATCCG
>NZ_QZEG01000162.1:0-1711 GCF_009917605.1 Anaerotruncus sp. 1XD42-93
GCTGGATGTTTGCCGGCGGTTTCAAACAGATTGACGGCAAGTGGTACTACTTTTATGCGGACGGTTCCATGTCGGTCAATACCGTGATTGACGGCAGGAAAATCGGGCCGGACGGCGCGGAAACAAAACAAAACTAAAAAATTCAAACAAACTGTTTTTTGAACCAAGCGTATCAGTCACGAGGTGGCAGGGGCAGAAAGCCCTTGCCGCCTTTCTTTTTTGCCGCTTTTGCGGGGAGGTGACAGCGTGGCGCGACCCTTTTGAGTTTCCTGATGCCGCCGGATGGCGGCATGGGCGAAATCTATCACATTTGATATTCCATAATTTCAAAAAGACGCAGGCAACCCCACGGTTGCCTGCGCCTTTTTTTCTTATCGACAGTTTTCCGCAGCATCTTCTGTCCGATTTCGGAGGATTCTGCGGAAAGATGTCGAAGAAAATCCGGCTTTTCCGCGCTTCTGGCGCTGTCCTGCCGGATTTTTTTGAAAAAAGCAAAAAAATTTTGAAACCGCGCGGGAAATGGTATGCCGCCCGCGCCCCGCCCCCTCTCCGGGAATCTAAAACCTATCCCACTTTCAAATTTTCGGAGGTAACAAGATGCGTAATCAAGCGGAAAAAATTTTTTTGAACTTTTTTCTTAAAGGGCAAGGTTCGCTTGCCCTTTACCAGATACCATTGGTTTCAGAGAGCAAGGGAAAGGGGGTGGACGCATGAATTATGCAGAACGGCGGGAAGCGATTCTGGAAGTGCTGTGCATAAGGCGGCACGATACATACCGCAACCTGGCATTTGAGTTTCAGGTTTCGAGAGAAACCATCCGGCAGGATATAGCTGTCCTCATGTGTTCCTACCCCATCGAAACGGTACGCGGTCGGCATGGCGGCGGCATCAAGATTGCGGACGGGTTTTACCTTTACCGCAAAAAACTGACAGCACGGCAGGCTGCGCTGCTTGTGAAATTAAGCGCCCAGCTTGCCGGGGACGACCTCGCCACGATTGACAGCATTCTCCGTCAGTTTGCTCCCTGAGCATGATCGATTGAACCTTGAAAAACAGCAGGACAGGCTCCTGTTCATAGTCAGTATGTAAGTGACTGCATCCTGCATCAGCCATTCCACGCCACGACTGCCTGCGGCCAGGGACAGCGAAAGGGGGTGAAAACCTCTGCCCCTGCCCGTCAAACCGATCACATCAAAGGCACGAGCGATACCGGCATGGCTGTCCGGCGCATGGCAGCGCCGCAGACGCGGGATGCACCGCAGACACCCGTATCGCAGGGTAAAAGGGAGGTACTGAGGGACTGGTATGGGCAGCTTCGTCACCTGCCGCCGCCGTCTGTCGGTATCGCGCCGGAGTGCCACACTGGGCTTGCATACTCCCGTGCCGGGGATGAGCAGTAAGGCGGTCATGCCGCCTGATAATACGGCACAGACTTTTAAGAAAGCTATTTAGCAGGAACCCGCGCCGGTCACATTTCCTCACAGAATGAGGGCGCAAAGCAGGCCCGCGCGGGCTTCTCCTTTCTTGCGGGATGCAAGACTTTACGCCACCAGGCAAACCGGCGGCGCAACGTGTTTCATCCGGCAGGAGAAAAACAAATAAAGCGGCTGTGGCCGAAAGAGGTGATAAAAATGCAGGTAAACATTGACCGTATCCAGGTCAATTCAGGACGGCGGGAAGCCCTCCCGGATGCCGTGCGGGAACTGGCGGA
>NZ_QZEG01000163.1:0-1701 GCF_009917605.1 Anaerotruncus sp. 1XD42-93
GATAATGTCACTGACCGCCTGACTTTCGGTGCGGCCTTTGCCAATGTGCAGCGGCATGATGCGTGTGGTTGCCATGATGGAATCCTCCCTTCATAACAAAACGGCCTGCATATGCAGACCGCTTGTTTCTTTTATTCACCATTTTTGTATCGGATGACCGGAATCTGTCTGACCTTTTTTCCAATGGTCCGGCGTTCTAACGCAAAAACCATATCGCTGGTGCGCTCAAAAAACCCGATGTCTTTTTTCCAGCTTATCCCGCATTTACAATGCTGCAAGCCGATAAACTGCTGTTTCATTTTTCTGCCGCAGCCGGGGCAGACTTTATTACTGGTTCCCATCTGATTCTTCCAGCTTATAAAAGCCATCCAGGTTCAGCTCCCGTTTCAATTCTTCTTCTGATGGCAAATAAGTAAAATACTTCGACGCGAATATCTGGCGGTTATCTTCCGGCAGCGTGTATTTTACAATGGAATCTCCTTTGTCCGCGCAAAGGACAATGCCAATCGGTGGCGTATCACCGTCATTCATCATCTCACGAGTGTAATAATTCACATACATCTGCATCTGGCCCAAATCCTGATGGGTCAGCTTGCCCATTTTCAAATCTATGAGGACAAAGCATTTCAGAATATAATTATAAAAAACCAGGTCGATGAAAAAGTCCTGCCCATCCAGTGTAAACCGTTTTTGGCGCGCCACAAATGAAAAGCCGCGTCCAAGCTCTAAAAGGAAGTGCTGAAGATGGTCGATCAGGGCTTGCTCCAGTTCGCCCTCATACACATGAGTGTCCGGCTGGATCTGCAAAAATTCCATTACATAAGGGTCCTTGATTATTTTTTCATATTCCGGTTTTGGCTCGGTAGTCTGGATTTCTTTTGCCACAAGCGATTTATCCTGACTTGCTAAAATGCGCTGGTAGTACATGGTGTTAATCTGCCGTTCCAGCTGCCGGACACTCCACGCAGATTTTGCACATTCTTCTGCATAAAAAGTCCTTGCCTGTTCATCCTGGACACGCATTAAAAGCCGATAATGGGACCAGCTCAATTCGGCACACAGTGTGTGCCGAATCGGAAACAAGCAATAAAACTGGCGCATTGCCCGAAGATTACGGACGGTAAAACCCTTTCCAAACTCAACAGTCAGCTGTTCAGATAAATAATCCAGAAGTTTTTTTCCATACTCGGCCCGGTCATTTTCTCCACACGCTTTATAGATTTGTTCTCCTATTTCCCAGTAGGTGATTACCATTGTGGAATTTACCGCCGCGCTTAAACGGTGTTGCGCGGAAACAATCGAATTGCGGATAGAATGATAGGTCTGTTCCGCATTTTGATTGATTTGCAAATCGTGATTCAATTTTGCTCCCTCCTTGCCTATGGACATTATACCACGCAATCACAAAAAAACAAATGCCCCAAAAATCTTGCTGTCTTTTTCATAAAAGCTGCGCTTTCTCTCATCAGAGATTGTAAAAAACTTGAAATAATGTGACCACGCCAATTTAACAGACGGTGTCTGGCATTTTCCATACATCCACTCCTCTATGAAAAGACCCGCCCGTTTGCGGGACTGTCTGCGCTTTGACCTTTATCAGTATATCCTATTTCATGCCGAAAGTAAATCGCCAAAGCTATCTGGCGTTTCCTTTTTCCCACCTCTCCAAACGGGATTGGCACAGTGCGGCAATTTCGTTTT
>NZ_QZEG01000164.1:0-1662 GCF_009917605.1 Anaerotruncus sp. 1XD42-93
AGGCGGATTTTGCGGCTTTGCTGCTGGACTATCCCTATTTCTGTGACTGTACGCGGGGCGTCCTGGTCAATTTCGAGCAGGTGGAGGAGCTGCTGGCTGACCGTTTTCTTTTGAAAAACGGGACAGCGGTTCCTATCAGCCGGTTAAAATACCGGGAGGTGCGGGAACAGTTTCTCGCTTTTACTTATGCCCGGATGAGAGGAGGGCATTAGAGATGGGAAATGATACCGTTCTCCGCCCTATGCTGGAGCTTTCGGTTATAATCCCCGGCGCTGTTTTGTGTTATCTGCCCATGAAAGGACACCTGAATGGAAAGGGCAGACGGATCGCTTTGTGGGGAATCCCCGCTCTGTTGCTGTGGGCTGTTGCGGGCGGCGCTGCCTGTTACAGATTCCGGTGGGATACGAACCTCTGGCTGGTTCCCTCGCTGGCGCTGTCTGCCCTGTTTTACTGCCGGACAATCACGCTGTCTTACTGGAAAACCGTCAGCGTATTTCTGGCGGTCTGCGGGACGTTTTCCACTTTGAGAAATCTGGCAGTCCTGGCGGACGCCCTGCTTTCGCCCAAAAGCGGCCCTGTGGTTTTTTCTCTGGGCGGGGCAGCGGCCTATGCCCTGTTTTGCTGGACGCTGCTGGGGCTTATGTGGTATCCGGCCACCCATGCCGCAAGATGGCTTCTGGATGAAATTGAAATGCCGGGGACATGGTATGTATTCTGGATTCTTCCGGTGGTGTTCCTGAGCCTGAACATTGCCATGCGGCCCCAGGAATATTCCACTCTTTACACAAACCGGGTTATGATGTTTTATCCGGTTCTGATGCTGGTGCTTCTGGCGCTGCTGCTGTTTTGTTACGCGCTGTTTTACTGGATGGCAAGGGGGCTGACAAAGAATATGCGTCTGACGCAGGAGAACCGTTTTTTGCAGATGCAGGCCGCCCAGTACCGCATCCTGCAAAAGAGCATTGAGGACACCCGGCGCGCCCGCCATGATCTGCGCCAGCATTTCAAGGCATTGCAGGGCTGTGTGGAGAGCGGTGATATAGACAGGGTTGCGGAGTATGTGAAAGCCTATGGGGAAAGCCTGCCGCCGGATACAGTCCGCCGGTTCTGCAAAAATTATGCGGTGGATGCCGTACTGCATTACTATGGGGAGCAGGCGGTGAGGCAGCAGACCGATATGGAGGTTTCTGTCCAGATGGAGGAAGAAACCATCATCCCACAGCCGGAGTTCTGCGCCCTTTTGGGGAACCTGCTGGAAAACGCCATTGATGCCTGCGCCGGTTCCAAAGCGCCCCGCATCATTCGCCTGCATATCCGCCAGCAGGGAAAGCAGGCCCTTTATCTGACGCTGGACAATACCAGCGACCAGCCGCCAAAGTCCGATGACGGGCGGTTCCTTTCCTCCAGTCACGATGGCTTTGGCGTTGGGACGGAATCGGTACGGGTGACTGTGGAGCGTTACAGCGGCGATACCCGCTTTGAATGGAAAGACGGGATGTTTTATGTTTCGGTCATGTTATCTGCTCAAAACAAGCCTTGACAGATACCCCAAGCCTCCGAAGTGCGTGGGTTGTCCCAGAGTGCGGGACAACGTGGCAAGCAATGCCCCAGGATAGCCATTCGGCTCCTGGCGCTGCTTGTTGGGGATTCCCCAAGCCCCTT
>NZ_QZEG01000165.1:0-1603 GCF_009917605.1 Anaerotruncus sp. 1XD42-93
GCAAAGCCCGTCCCCGGCGATAACCCCGCCGCCAAAACCAAAGACCGGGAGGTGAGATAAATGCCCTTTGTACCCGTACCCAAAGACCTTGCCAAAGTCAAGACAAAAGTGGCGTTCAACCTGACGAAACGCCAGATTGTATGCTTTGGCGCGGGCGGACTGGTGGGCGTCCCCGCCTACATTTTTACACGCGGCAGCATTGGCAACGAACCGGCGGCGCTCCTTATGATCGGTTTGATGCTGCCCTTTTTTCTGTTTGGCATCTATGAAAAAGACGGTCAGCCGTTAGAAGCAGTCCTGCGGCATATGATACGCGCACAGTTTCTCTGCCAGAAAACGCGCCCGTACCAGACCGACAACCTGTACGCCGCCCTTTCGCGGCAGACCAAGGAGGTATCAGCGATTGAAAACAAAACAGCAGGCAAAGCAGGCAAGAAACCTGCAAACGGCAAAAAAGGAACTGAAAAAAGAAAAGTCTGACTTAAAGGCCACCCTGCGCCTGACCCCGGACGCGAAACTGAGCAGCCGGGACAAACGGCGGCTTGCGGCATCGGTCAGCAAGGCAAAGCGGGACGGCAGGCTCCCCAAGACCGCCCAGCAAACCATCCCCTACCAGGAAATGTGCCGGGACGGTATCTGCATCATTGGCGACCGCTATTTCACCAAGCAAATCCAGTTTTACGATGTGAACTACCAGCTTGCACAGAACGAGGACAAGAACCTGATTTTTGAGAACTACTGCGATTTCCTCAACTATTTTGACAGCTCCATCAAAGTCCAGCTTTCTTTCCTCAACCAGCGGGCCGATATGGAGGAATACCAGAAGTCCATCCATATCCCGGAGCAGGCGGACGCATTTAACGGCATCCGGCGGGAGTATTCGGGGATGCTCAAAGGCCAGCTTGCCAGGGGGAACAACGGCCTGACAAAGACCAAGTACATCACCTTTGGCATTGAAGCGGAAAACCTGAAAGAAGCAAAGCCCCGCCTGGAACGCATCGAAGCGGATGTGCTGGCGAATTTCAAGGTGTTAGGCGTCCGCGCCCACTCGTTAGACGGCTATGAGCGTCTGGCAATCCTGCACCGGATGTTTCACCCGGCGGATAACCAGAAATTTAAGTTTGCCTGGGACGCCATCTGGAAAACCGGGCTTTCCAGCAAGGACTTCATCGCGCCGGACAGCTTCACATTCAAGTCCGGCCAGTATTTCCAGATCGGCAGGACTTATGGCGCGGTATCGTTCTTACAAATCCTCGCCCCGGAACTGACCGACCGTATGCTGGCGGATTTCCTCGACCTGGAAAGCAGCATGGTGGTGACGCTGCACATCCAGTCCATCGACCAGAGCGCGGCAATCAAGAACATCAAGCGCAAGATTACCGACCTCGACCGCATGAAGATTGAGGAACAGAAAAAGGCAGTCCGGGCAGGGTACGACATGGACATCATCCCCTCCGACCTTGCCACGTTCGGCAGCGAAGCAAAGACGCTTCTGGAAGATTTGCAGAGCCGCAACGAGCGGATGTTCCTTGTGACCATGCTGGTGATGAACCACGCCGGGACGCGGCAGAAGCTGGAAAACAACATCTTCCAGGCGGCGGGC
>NZ_QZEG01000166.1:0-1574 GCF_009917605.1 Anaerotruncus sp. 1XD42-93
CGTGCCTTTGCCGTCAGGATTGTCTGCCGGAGATAGGCGGCTGTTGCATATTGGCAAGCGTCAGGAAAGCTAACAAGGTCAGCCCTGTAACGCTCCACGTCACTTTCACGTTTCCTTGACCAGCCGAGGTCTTTAAGCAGGGCAAGCTGTTCATCGGTGAAGCCGGAAAACTCTGCGCTGTCAAAGCCTTTGCAAATCCTATCACGCCTTGCCGCTTCTTCGTCATAGACATCATCGCCATAGGACGGCGGCATAATCTCTGGAAAGTCGTCCATGGACATCTGCCCCGGTATATCTTCAGCCAGAGCAAGTGGCTCCAAGGTGAAGCGCACAGCCTTGACCGTCCTACCCCTCTTTATCGGCTCATAGGAGAATTTGCAGTCGGTCTTGTCGTTCAGTTCCGAGAGACACTTTTTTAGAACCTTGTCGTTAAATTCCTTGTATCCCTTGTAACTGTCAGCCGTACACCGCATGAGGGCTTTCAATTCGTCCAGAGGAACGTCCCAAGTAAGGTGCATATGCCTATTCTGTTCGAGGTACAGAAAGAGGACATAGCTGTATCTGGAAGTCAGCTTGACAACGTTTCGCAGGTTATACCGCAGGTATCCAAGCCGCTCCGGGTTGAAGATATACTCCATGGCCGAGGGGCTTGCACCCAAGTCCACCTGCCACAGTCCATCTTCGTCTTGATAACATTCCGCTTTCTCAAACAAGGCTATGAGAGTGAAGCCCTTGCGCTTGTTGCCGTCCTTGATTTTGATAGTCTGAAAAAGATTATTAACCCTCTTTTCCAAGTCCGGCGCATTTATCTTTACAACGCCCAAAAGCCGCTCTATTTCGCCTTTCTCAAACCGGATAAACCGCTTTTCCGGAACATGGCTATTTATCCGGCCAAGATATGCGTCCAGTATCTTAAACTCCGCAAGTGTCAGCCCGGTTTCAGAGAGGGACAAGAGGGGATTAGACTTCTGGACAAGCAGATTGTCCGGCTCTTTCCCTGCCCCCTTATAGTCCGGGATTGCAGGGAGTTTCTTTCTCCGTGGCATGGTATCAACTCCTTTCCTTATCATGATACCATAAGGGCGAATTTTTGTAAAGTATAAAATTCTCTTTTCTGGAAAAAGACTATGCCCCTAACAGAAAAAGTCTTCGCTCCTTGCGGAAGAAGTCTTCGCTCCTTGCGGAAGAAGTCTTCGCCCCTTGCGGAAGAAGTCTTCGCCCCTAAAACCCGGAAAGCCGCATAAAATCAGGTTTTTTTAGCGTCTAAATCAAAAGTAGGAAATCAAAAGTAAGAAATCATAAGTGCTAAATCAAGCTATCTATCAAGGGACGACCCCGCAAGCCGCAGTATGTGGATAACTTTGGAGGTTCTGGAAAGCGTCAGGATTGATTAGCGATAAAAAAGAAAATGAGGATAGGAGCGGAAACGGTCAAGAAAGCCGCTGTAAAGCGTGTACACGTCCTTAGAGGGGTAGGTAAGGGGAAAACACCATACAGCCCCCTAAAGCCGTCCAGAGGGCAAATAAAGGCGAAATAGAGGGTCAAGGAGTGTGCCATTACACCGCCACCCCTCT
>NZ_QZEG01000167.1:0-1574 GCF_009917605.1 Anaerotruncus sp. 1XD42-93
ATATCATGTCGATGCTGTTCCCTCGCCATTTTTCTGCCCTCCTGCTACTTTGAGGACTATTATAGCACATTCCTATTGACGACACAACCTAGTGCGTAACCTTTTCAGTTACGAACGTGTCGCACGGTTGTCGTTGCCGTAGCCCTCCAGAAGGTTGATCGCGCCCCACACGCCGAGGCCGGCGCCCAGCGCCACAACGAGGGTCTGCAAAACACCGATCGCACTGTTGAAAAATGCCATAACTTTGTCCTCCTTCAAGACAGTGGGCGGAGCCTTTGCCCCGCCCGGTTCGTGGAATGGTTTTGATGGTGCAAAAGGGCGCCCGCCGCCCCGCACAGTCAGCCCGCCTGTTGGATGCCTGCCGTAAGGTGAGTGGGGGCAGCTTCATTACAGGCGGGCGCTGTTCCGTGCAGGGAGGGAACGCCCGGACATGGAAAAAGCCCCGCAGAGGGGGGCTTTACGGCGTGACGCTCATCCGTCCGCGTCGATCACTTCAAATTCGTCCTTCGCCCGCAGCTTCAGCCGGTGGTCCAGGAACTTCTCGATGTCGAAGCGGTTCTTCTCGTCACAGTCCGCCGTGTACTGGAAATTGGGGTGCTTCGTCAGGTCGTACTTGTCCGACAAAAACGGCCTCACGCCCCGGAGCTGGAGGATGCACTTGCCGCCGTCCAGCACCGCCAGCTCGTCCACGCTGGCAAGCTCATGGCCCGTCCGCTGGTAGTTCACGCTGTGAGACTCCTGGCTGCCCTTGCTCACCCCGGTGTTGAACATATCTATGGTCTCCTTGCCCAGGGCGGCGGAAAGCTCCTTCAAGGTGGTAGGCTCACTGCCGCCCAAAAAGATGCGGGTATCCATGTTGCCGATGATGGTGTCGGCGTTGTCCTTGTAGATCGCCTTTAGCTGGCTCTGCGCCTGCAAGACCAGGCAGGCCGATATTTCCCGGCTTCGGATGGTCGCCACCAGCTTCTCCAGGTTCGGTATCTGCCCGATGTTGGCGCACTCGTCAATGAGGCAGCGCACATGGACCGGGAGCCGCCCGTGGTACTGGTCGTCCGCCTTCTCGCACAGCAGGTTGAAAAGCTGGGTGTAGATCATGCTGATTAAAAAATTGAAGGTGCTGTCCGTGTCGCTCATGATGAGGAACAGGGCAGTCTTGCGGTCCCCCAGGGTGTCCAGCTCCAGCTCATCGTACCGGGTGATCTCCCGCAGCTCGGCGATGTCGAAGGGGGCCAGCCTCGCGCCGCAGGAGATGAGGATGGACTTTGCCGTCTTGCCTGTGACGAGTTGTCAAGGACTTTTTAATACTGTTCACAGAATATTCAAAAAATTGACACAGCAAAAGCCGGGGGCCTTATGGCTCCCGGCCTGCTCATGCGCCGCTTACTCGTCAGCCATCATCCGGCGGACTTCCTCGCGGAGCATACGCTTGATTTTGTCCTCCATCGTTTCAGTGCTGGTTTCGCTGAAATGCGCCCATACAAGGTAGGTTGTGTCGTCAATAGAAATGTGCTATAATAGTCCTCAAAGTAGCAGGAGGGCAGAAAAATGGCGAGGGAACAGCATCGACATGATAT
>NZ_QZEG01000168.1:0-1568 GCF_009917605.1 Anaerotruncus sp. 1XD42-93
CGTGCCTTTGCCGTCAGGATTGTCTGCCGGAGATAGGCGGCTGTTGCATATTGGCAAGCGTCAGGAAAGCTGTCAACGTCAGCCTGAAAACGCTCTATGTCGCTTTCACGTTTCCTTGACCAGCCAAGGTCTTTAAGCAGGGCAAGCTGTTCATCGGTGAAGCCGGAAAACTCTGCACTGTCAAAGCCTTTGCAAATCCTATCCCGCCTTGCCGCTTCTTCGTCATAGACATCATCATAGGACGGCGGCATAATTTCCGGAAAATCATCAATGGACATCTGCCCCGGTATATCTTCAGCCAGAGCAAGCGGCTCCAAGGTGAAGCGTACCGCCTTGACCGTCCTACCCCTCTTTATCGGCTCATAGGAGAATTTGCAGTCAGTCTTTGCGTTCAGTTCTTCGTGGCACTTCTTTAGCACCAATTCGTTAAAGCGATAGTAAGCCTTGTATGTATCGGCAGTACACCGTAGGAGGGTTTTCAAATCGTCCAGAGAAACGTCCCAAGTAAGGTGCATATGCCTGTTCTGTTCGAGGTACAAGAACAAGACGTAGCTGTATCTGGAAGTCAGCTTGACCACGTTCCGCAGGTTGTACCGCAGGTATCCAAGCCGTTCCGGGTTGAAGATATACTCCATAGCGGAGGGGCTTGCCCCTAAGTCCACCTGCCATAGTCCATCTTCGTCTTGATAGCACTCTGCTTTCTCAAACAAGGCTATGAGCGTGAAGCCCTTGCGCTTGTTGCCGTCCTTGATTTTGATAGTCTGAAAAAGATTCTTAACCCGCTTTTCGAGGTCATCAGGCTTTATCTGGGAAACGTCCAAAAGCCGCTCTATTTCGCCTTTCTCAAACCGAATAAACCTCTTTTCCGGGTCATGACTGTTTATCCGTCCGAGATATGCGTCCAGTATCTTAAACTCTGCGAGCGTAAGCCCGGTTTCAGAGAGGGACAAGAGGGGGTTAGACTTCTGGATAAGCAGATTGTCCGGCTCTTTCCCTGCCCCCTTATAGTCCGGGATTGCCGGGAGTTTCTTTCTTCGTGGCATGGTATCACCCCTTTCCTTATCATGATAGCATAGCACCATATTTTTTGTCAATAAAAAGTTGGTGCTTCTTGAAAAAATCTATGGTGCTATCAGGAAAAGTCTATGGTGTTACCGGGAAAAGTCTATGGTGCTACCGGGAAAAGTCTATGGTGCGTCATGGAAAAGTCTATGGTGCTAAAACCCGGAAAGCCGCATAAAATCGGGCTTTTTCGAGTGTCTAAATCAGGAGGGAAATCAAGAAAGATAAATCAAGTGCTAAATCAAGCTATCAATCAAGGGACGACCCCGCAAGCCGCAGTATGTGGATAACTTTTGGGGGTTCTGGAAAGCGTTAGGATTGATTAGCGATAAAAAAGAAAATGAGGATAGGAGCAGAAACGGTCAGGAAAGCCGCTGTAGGGCGTGTACACGCTTTTAGAGGGAGTAGGTAAGGGGAAATACCATACAGCCCCCCAAAGCCGTCCAGAGGGCAAATAAAGGCGAAATAGAGGGTCAAGGAGTGTGCCATTACACCGCCACCCCTCT
>NZ_QZEG01000016.1:0-55173 GCF_009917605.1 Anaerotruncus sp. 1XD42-93
TGCACGATGCCTTTGGCATCCAGTGCGGCATCGGGTACCTCCAGATCGTCCCATGTGATGGTAACCGCCCCTGTTTTGCCGTTGACCGAGATCACCGCACCCCGCGTCGCGCTGTCAATCCAGCCTGCCGGTTCGCCGTCAGCGTCCCAAATCCAGACGGTATCGGTCGAGCCGACGACCGCGAAATCTCCGGCATTCGCAGAGGGCAGCGCTTCCCGCAGGGCTTCCGGGGTCGCATAGTAGCCCTTGTTATGCTCCAGCAGCGACGGGATCAGGGACAGTGGCAGCCGCCCTTCCTCATCCAGCCCCGCGTAGCCGCCGACTTTGTTTTTGTTGGCTGCATCCTCCTTTGCTTCAAAGGCCGCGATCTGACCGTCCGTCAAAAACCGGTGCTGCGGGTCGGTCTCGACCTGTGCCGCCACCGTTTTGGGATAACGGTCCTCCCATTTTCCGTTCACAAATGCTCTCTGCGTGTAGTTCTGCGCCATACTTTCATTCCTCCTGCTTTAAACTTTACAGCGCGCCCCAGATCACCGAGGTATCCCCGGGCGGGTCTGCGCTGAATACCATGTTTTTGACCGCAACCACATCTGCGGGAGTGTCAGGGACGCTTCCCCCGTCACCGCATAACAGCCGGAGATATACGGCGTCGATTTCGTTGCCCTGATACAGGACCACATATTCGGTATGGCTGAGCTGCCGCAACTCCTTGTTGATCCCCGGCCTTGCCGCATCCTTTGTGGTGTAGACGGCCAGCCTGTTTTTGTCGAGACATTCCGCTTTTGCCGGTATCTGCATCAGGCTGGTTCCGCCTGCCGGGCCGCTGCCCGCTTCGCCCATGCCCGCGCCGTATTGATAGGCAAACGCCAGCACCTGCGGATAGGTTCCCAACTGGTGATCCAGGACAACCAGCTCGGTCTCCGGATGATCCTCCCGGTTATGTTCCCGGATCACCTGCTTCAGTTCCGCTTCCAGTTCTTCGCGGGTCACATTGTCCACCGACGCGTCCACGACAAACTGCACCGCATCCACATTCGTAAACAGCACATGCAGCCAGAGGGTCAGCTTGGACGCGATCCCGTCCAGGATCAGGGCCTTGGCGGTATCCGGGAAGTTACTGACCACAATCAGGTTCCCCGAATCATCCAACAACCCGACCTCTCGGACGGTAAATCCGCCCACCGTCCCGTCCAGCACGATCTTGACGTCCACCATGTTTGGTGACACGGCGTTGACCTTCTTTTCGGCGATCTCCCCGCGCCACACCTCATTTTTGATTTCGGTCATGTCGGGTGTGGGGATGTAATAGCTTCCGCCGCCATCCCCGACCACCGCAGTGGTGATGTTGATTTTCGGTCCGTCCAGCGTATAACCGGCGAGCTTTTGGTTCCCCAGGTCGGTGACCATGGTTTTATACTTCCGCTCATCGGTCGTAATGACCACATTCCCGTCTATGTCCGCCATTTCGCATCCATCCTTTCCTCGGGGTATAGTTCTACCGTCTGCTGCACAGAGATAAACCCGTCATTTCCAGCCCCGACGGCCAGCTCCGCCCGTTCGGCCAGGGCGGGCCAGATTTCCACCGTCTGCGCCACCACCGCCGCAACCCCAATCTGATCGCTTCCGGCTCCGGTCAGCTCGACCGATACCGGCTGCTCCGGCCAGACCTCCACCGTATGAGCCGCGGTAACGTATGCTCCGGTATGGTTCGTCCCGGAAACCTCTCCCTCAAGGGAGATTCCCTCCAGATGGGAGCGCAGATTTTTGTAGTACCAGATCCGGCTCAAAACCCGCCGCTGCCGGTCCTCTGAAACGCCGTCCTGCACCGGCAGGAATAGCCGGAAACAGTAGGGAGACCCGCCATATTCAAACCATTCCTCCACCCAGGCCCCGGGAAAGATGTCCCCCAGAACCGTCTCCACCGCGTATTTCGTCCCCAGCGTCCGATGGACGTTCCAGTTGTCCCGCAGCACCCGGCGTTTCTCCTCGAGGGAATACTCGCTGTCCCACCAATCCACCTTGAAGTCGTACGCCAGGATGTCGAGCAGTTTTTCATCCAGCCGGAATACATCCGGATAGATCCGCAGCCGGTCGATCTCCTCCGGCCGCTGCGCGAGCATCTCCGCCATAGCGCTGGCCAGCGCGGTGACTGACCGATCCAGCCGCAGGGCGACCGGCAGAGTCTCCAGCAGGTTTTCCCGCGTCAGTCCCCGGCTACTCATCCTCACAGCCTCCGTTCAGGACGGACACCCGCTGCACCTGCCCGACCTGCGGGACGGTCATGGTGATCTCGTATTCCTGTGTTCCCAGCGTCATCCGACCGTCCCGCAGCGGCTGAAAGGATGGGGCGCGTAGGTCCACCCGCTTGATCCCGGTCTGCATCAGCAGCTGATAAAGCTTTGACGGGTTGATGTCCCGCCCGAGCTTTGCACTTTGCCAGTCAATATAGTCCTGTACCGCCTGTTCCACCAACCCTTGAAGCTCGGCGGAACTGACGGGAGAATCCGCATGGCTGTACCAGGTCAGGTCGACTTCGTAGGGGACAATCTCCGGGTCGCCCATCTGGACATGGTCGGTGAACGGCCGCACCCGGTCGGCGCTGCATCGCTCGTATACCGCCTTCTTGATCTCCTCCCCAGCCGGTCTCCCGCCCTTCATCAGGACGTAGAGGTAAACCTCCCCTGGCGACGGGGAATTCGGGACCACGTCCGCGATCTCGGTGGACACCTGCATGGCGTGATAAGTATAGCTCCCGGTACTGCCCGCGGTGCTCCATCCGTCCTGGCTCAGCCGCAGCAGGTTGTAGTATTCCTCGTCGGTCGCGGCGTCGGCCCCGCCCTCCGATTCGGTAACATTGCGGCAGACGGTGCAGTAGCTGTACAGGTCCACAATCGTGTCGATCTGCCCGGGGAGGTACCCGTTTCCTATCGTCCCCGGCGTCTGGCAGACCACCTCAACGTCCACCGACGTTTCCCCGACCGGGACGAGGGCATCCTCCTCGGTCTCCCAGACCAGTACCCCGCCTGCATCTGACACCCGCGTCCCCTTGGAAATCAGAACCGGGAACGGCTGGCCCTGGGAGATTTCAAACCGCACACGACAGCGGGCGGATTTTGCGTCCGGCCGTTCGTGCTCCAGAAACAGCTCCCCCAGCGCATCAAGATTTGCCCCCTCCGCCCGGCTCGGGATGTTCTGATTGCCGGTGTAGTTGTTGAGCGCCCGTTCCTGTAGGATCGCCGCCGTATGCCAGCGCAGGAACAGCATTTCGGGGCTGGCCGGTTGGACGGTCATGCCGGTCAGCGTCTCATATGCCGCGATTGCCTGCGAGAGGATTTCCTGCGCATCCATGGATACAAACTCATATTCCGGATTCCTGCTCATCGTTTATCTCCACCTCCACAGTTGGGATCAGTTTCCCCGGGTCGGACGGGTCCTCCGCAAGCTCCACATCCAGGACGGTAACCCGGGGTTCCCACTCCTCGACCGCTTCCCGGATGTCCGAAATCATCATGACCTTTGCCACCGGGATCGGGCGGTCCAGGATGCTGGCCGCAATCCCGAATTCCCGGTAGAGCGGCACCGACCCTCTGGGAGTGGACAACAGCACCGCGATATTTTGCAGGATCGAGGACAGCGCGTCCCGCTCCTGAAACCGGATACTCCGGAGATCGGTCGCGCTCACAAGATAACTCATCTTTTCACCGCCTCGCATATTCCTGTAGATTGACAGATACCACGACCACCGACAGGTTCCCGCGCCGGTCGAATGTTTTTGCTTTGACGCTGTGGCCGGTAATCACCCAACGGTAGGTCCCATACGCCTTGCTGCCGATGGTCAGCGGCAGGGTTCGACCCTTGCTCTCGTACTTGGCGATTTTGGAGATCTCCCGTGCAGGGGACGCGCCTAACTGGGTAGATAAAGTCATATCGAAGGAGATCTTATCCGGGTCCACGCCGGTAAACTCCAGCAGCCCCCGGCCCAGATGCCGCTGGTGGGCCGCATACCGGGCAGACCCCGACCACTGGAAGTTGTCCAGCGTGCGCACCACTGAGGACGACACGGTAAACGCGATGTCCCCCAGACATCCGATCATTGCCATGGCTGATACGCCCCCAATACGAAGCCGTGCGCGTTCTCGACCGGCAGGAACAGCGTGACCACCCTGTCCCCCACGTTCGGCAGCCACGGTTTAATCACCAGATCGTGCTTGTGCTTCTCAAATTCCGCCGCCCCTTCTCCGTCCGGCCCCTCGAATTCGGTCCGCTGCGGCTCGCCGTCGTAATCCGGGATGTGTGGATGGGAGTCGAGCACCGCCAGCCATTCGGAGCTCATCTCGTCGCTGCTCTCAAACAGCACACGGGCGGTGCGGCTGCCCGGATCCACCGCTGTGACGGTGCCCACCCGCACCAGATTTTGCAGGACGTTTGTCTCATCCATCAGTATCCCTCCAATATGCTCCGCAGCCGGACTCTGGTCGTATAGCCTGACCCGTCCACCGTATGTACCGCCTGGCTGATGATATATTTGCAGTCCCAGCCGCCGAACCCCCGAAGCCGCACCGTAACGCCCGCCACCAGCGCGGGGTTGCCAACCATCGTAAAGCTGGCAGTCTTGGCGAACTTGTTGTGCAGCCGCAGCATCTTTTCCGCCAGCGTTTTCGCCTCCCCCGGGCTGGCCACCCGCGCGGCAACCTCCAGCTGCTGCCCATTTTTGACCTTGTCGTCAGTGGCAATCCCGGTGATGCACTGCCCCTTTGCGGGATTCTCGTACCGTACCCGGCAGGATGCATACTGCGTGTCCGCCGTACCCGTCCCGATCTGATACCGGGTATAGGACCCGTCCCCGCGCCGGATGGTCAGAATTTCGTTCTTGGCCTCATATTCCGCCTGATCGAAGAGCACGAGAATCTTGTTGGTTGCCTTGAGGGAGATGCCCGCCTCGTGGCAGAGCCTGCGCAGCAGGGCAATATCGCTTGTCCTGATCTGCTCCACCCGGGCATAATACGGATTGACGGACGATTCGTACATACAGATCATCCCGCTGTTTGCGGCCATCTCATTGGCAATTCCGGACAGTGTGTACCCTTCCCACGCCTTTGACCTTTTGGTCTGTCGAATTGCGGCATGAAAGGGCAGTGAGGTCGCCTTGATGGTGATTTTATTTGGCGGGCCGGAAGCCTCCACCGTATCCAGCTCGAATGTCCCGAACGGCAGCAGGACGTCCTTGCCGTTGCTGTGCTGGTTCTCCCGCAGAAGCACCGCTTCGATTGACAGCTTTTCCGCCGCTGCCGCCTCGATCGCGTCCATCAGCCACTGTTCGGTCCATATCCGTCCCCGGTCCTGGAGGGTAATCTGAAGATCATCGGTCTCGTCCTCCTCGTTGTCGGTATAGGAGACCGACAGCAGGTAAGGCCGGATAGACCTGGTGATGTCCACCCCGTCAAAGGCAATCTCCGCCACCGTCCGGCGGGCCATGTTCCGATTGCTCATCTGCTCACCTGCTTCCAAGGCGGAAGTCCGCCGCTCACCCTCTGCGGGACGTCGGGGATCGTGAGCTTCACGCCTGCCGGGAAAAGGTAGGTCCCCAGCAGGGCATACCTCATGTTGGCGCGCATCAGCAGCCCGGTATGATCGGTGCTGCCCATCTGGTCCTGCGCGATGCTGTCCCACATGTCTCCCTGAGTTGTTATATAGCTTTTCATGCCATCCTCAGCCTTTCCCGATCCGCCAGCATTCCCGACACGACATCCTGTACCCGCTGTGCGAAATCGTCCCCGAATTCCTGTAATGACGCCACCGTTTCGGGCGTCGCGTTCCCCTGAATGTTGAAGGAAACCTGGATACTCACCGGAGAGTTGTCTGCGCCGCCAACCGGCGCAACCAGTGCGGAGAGGGCGGGCTGTGCCCGCATGGACGCGGTCTGTCCCGCATCCATGACCTTTTCCCCACCGTTGAACCAGACCAGCTCCGGCCCCTCCTCGCCGACCAGTGCAAAGCCAGGTTCGGCACTCTGGGTGCCGGATGCGTAGGCATTTTGCGGAGCAACTGACACACCACCCCTACCGCCGGAAAGCGCGGCAGCGGCCGCGGAACCCAGCCGCCCGTACGCTTCCCGCACCTGCGGCAGCATCCCTTCCGCCGCGTCCAGATACCCCTGAATGGTCGCCTGCCCGCTTTTGAGGGCTTCGTCCCCCAGATCCATGGCGGAGATCTGCTCCGTCAGACGATTCTGGATTGCGTCCATCTCGCTGCTGAACCCGGTTTGCAGGTCCGCGATACTCTGCGCTGCTTCCGACTGTGCCTCCTGAAGCGCCTGCCACTGCTCCGCCATTTCCGCCACGGTATCTGTGTCGCCCGCATTGACCGCATCTGCCAGCCCCGCAATCGCGTTGACACTGTCGGCGCTCCCGTCCGCAAAGCTGGCCAGCATCGCTCCCAGCCCTTCGACCTCTGCGGTTTTGCCCAGGAGCAGGTCCATGTTGGCCGCATAATCCTCCCAATATTGCCGCTGTCCCTCGATGTTGGAGGCCATGTTCGCCGCGCTGGTCGCGGATACAGCGGCGGCTTTGTCCCAGACCGCATACTGTCCCTCTACCGATTCCAGCGCCGCGGCATAGGATTCGTTGTAGGCGTCCACAAGCAGCTGCACATGGCTGGCTGTGTTGTCGATCACGCCGGTCAGGAGGTTGATCTGGCCTGCCGCCTCCTGCGACACCCCGGCCTGCTCGGCCAGAACCGCGTTGTAATCCCGGAGCGCATCCTGTGCGGACAGCGCTGCGGTCTCCCCCTGCTCAATCGCGGTATTCAGATTTTTCAGGGTATTTTGGGTCTGTTTCTGTTCGAGCTTCAGCTCTTTCAGGCGTTCCGCCTGCTCATAATATTCCGCTGTCAGGTCTGTCCCGTTGCGGCTCGCTTCCCACGAAAGCTCTTTCAGCCGCTTTTCCAGCGGTTCCCGCTGTTTCTCGATCTCCGTGAGCCGGATTTCCGCAGCGGTCCGGTCCAGCTTGTTTTTAGCCAGCTCCTGCTCTGCCGCCGCCTGCTTGGACAGCAGGTCGGTCAGCTTATCCGCCCGGGCCTGCTCCTCCGCGTTTTTCTGCATGGCTGCGATCGACGCTTCCAGTGCGGCGGTGCCGCCCTCGATCGAGTTGGTGGTCAGGTCGATCTGGCCGGCCAGCTCGGGCATGACCTGTGTCAGCAGGGTCAGCGTGTTCCGGTAATCCTCATTTCCGGCCACATTGCCGCCCGTCGCGGCTTCGATCTCCTTCAGCCGGGAAATATACAGATTGGCGGTGTCGATGCCCGCCTGTGTTTCGGTGGCAACCAGCCCGATCGAAAGGCCCGCCTGCTGTGCCGCCTCACCCAGATCGCTTGCGGCCCGGGTCAGCTCCTCTACCTCCGGTACGCCTTCATGCGCCCGCTGGTACATCCCGTAGATCGCCCCGCCCAAAGCGCCGACCGCAGCGCCTGCCCCGAGGATAATACCTGCGGGGCCGGTGAACATCGCCGCAAGATCAAGCGCTTTTGCTACCTTGGTGACTGCCGTATAGGCGGTTATCCCAGCGGTCAGGGCAGCGACCGAACCGACCACGCCGGTGACCGCGCCCACCACGCCCGGAGAATCCTGCACAAACTGGTCTACCCCGGTGAATACGTCGGTCCCAACCTTGTACAGATCTCGCATAGCCGGGGTGAACTGCTCCCCGACCGAGGTTTTCAGCGCATCCCATGCGGATTTCATCAGGACGAGCTGTCCGTTCATGTTGTCCAGCTTGATCTCCGCCATCCGCTGTGCGGCCCCGGCGCTGCCGTAGATGCTCTGGGTCAGACTGTCCACGTCCGCCTGACTGGCGTTGATGATTGCCAGCATTCCGGACATGGCCTCCTTGCCAAAGATGGTGCTTGCCGCCGCTGTCTGCTCCGCCTCGCTCAGCTCCGAGAAGGAGGAGCGCAGGGTGGTGGTCAGCTGTGCCAGCGACTTCATGCTGCCGTCCGCGTTGGTCATCGAGATGCCAAGCCGCTCCATCTCCCCGGCCTGTGCTTTGGTCGGGGCGGACAGGTTGGCCAGCGCTGTTTTTAAGGTGGTACCCGCCTGGCTGCCCTTGATGCCGCTGTTGGCCATGAGGCCCAGATTTACTGCCGCGTCCTGTGCCGAATAGCCCAGCGTCCCGCACAGGGGTGCCGCGTACTTGAACGATTCCCCCAGCATCGAGACGTTGGTATTGGACTTGGTTGCGGCCGCAGCCAGAATATCCACAAAACGGTTGGTGTCCTGCGCGGTCATCCCGAAGGCGGTGAGGGCGTCGGTCACGATGTCGGACACCGTCCCGAGCTCTTCCCCCGAAGCCGCCGCCAGCTGCATGACCCCGCCCAGACCCGCTGTCATGGACGCGGCGTCCCATCCGGCCATGCTCATATACTGCATGGCTTCGGATGCTTCCTGTGCGGTGAATTTCGTAGCCGCGCCCATCTCCTTGGCTTTTGCGGTCAGAGACTCCATCTCGTTGGCGGTCGCTCCGGAAAGCGCCTCCACTGTGGACATGGAGGACTGAAAATCCCCGGCGATGGTGATGCAGTCCATGTATGCGCCGCCGATTTCGTGCAGCGCGGCGGCGATTCCGGCGGCTGCAATAGCGCTCTGCACCGCCCCGAACGACTGGGCGGTCTTTTCCCCGAAGGTCAGCGCACCCTTGGCGGCTTGCTCCTGTTGGGCGGTCAGCTCCGCAAGCTGGGCGGACAGCCTGGTCTGCGCTTCCCCCAGATCATCTGTACTGATCTCCGCGCCTTTGAGCGCTTCAGCGGTCGTGCCCAGCTTCTGTTTCTGCCGGGTCAGGGCGTCCTCGGCGTTTTTGATCCGCTGTTCCAGCTTGAGCTTTTCCCGGCTGAGGGATGCGGTGGAACCGGTGGTTTCGTCGATCTCGACTTGCAGCAGCGCGTGCTGCTTTTTCAGGTTGGCCAGCTTGTCCTCGGTTGCGGTGATCGCGCCCTGCTGCTTCTGGTACGCCGCAATATTGGACTGGGCCTTGTGCAGCTCCGCGATCTCACCGCCCAGCTTTGCAAACTCGGCCTGCGCCTTGGTGAATGTGCCGTGAAAACCGCTGTTCATCTGGGCATTCAGGATGAATGCAATCTCGTTGAGCTTTCTGCTTGCCATCAGCCGGTTTCCCTCCGCTCTGCTATTACAGCGTTATTCGCCCCGATCCACTTCCCCAGCTCCCACAAAGGGCAGTCCAGCCACCTGAAAACATCTGTGTGGTTGTTCTGCGCCAGTACCAGGCATTCCCGCCGGAGGTTCAGGACACCCCCGACGCGATTAAGAAAAAACGCGCCTGGCTGCAAATTTTTAAAAAGTCCGCGATGGGCAGCGCCTCCAGCATGCCGGTACTGATCCGCTGGCCAACCTGCCCGCGCCAGGTGCACGCCCGTACAGCCATCCCCGCCAGATAATCCTCCGACCAGAGCGCGTTGACCAGCGTTTTCTGCTTTTTCGCCAGCTCGGCCTCAATGGCCAGGCTGTCCTGGCCGGTGAGGATGGTCCAGTCAAACTCGAGCACCTCGAAGGTCGTCCCCTCATAGTTGAGCGGCTTTGTAAGAGGGTGCTTATAGGTCTCGAAGTTAATTCCGGCCTCCTTCATCTCCTGTGTGATTTTGGACACCCTCGCTGCCTGGTCCACCGCTTTTTGTACGCTGGCGATCGCGTCCTGAAACTTCGGTTTGGTTTCTGGAGTCATTGAAATCTCTCCTTTCAAATTTTACGTATTTTTATGTATCTTTCTATTGACATACGTAATTTTACGTAGTATAATAGAATCAAGGAGGTAAGGGGCAGATGAAACGCAAAGACATCGACAAGGCATTGAAGAAAGCGGGCTGGATCATCATACACGGTGGAAACCACGACATGGCAAAACACCCTATGAAGCCCGGAATCAGCATCCCGATCCCCCGGCACAGCGAAATCAATGAGTACACAGCGAAGGGGATTCTGGAGCGGGCAGGGATCAAATGATCCCGCCCGTTTCCGGCCCTGACTGAAAGGAGAACACACAATGGCGAAATATGTATACCCCGCAATCTTTCACCCCAATGAAGACGATGGCTCTATCACGGTAACAGTGCCCGACCTGCCCGGCTGCATCACCGAGGGGAAGGATCTTGCCGACGCCATTTTTATGGCGGAGGACGCGGTTTCCATGTGGCTCTGGTACACCGAGGATCACCACGAACCCATCCCGGCTCCCACACAGCCGCCTGTAGTAACAGCCCCTGAATTTGTAAACTATGTGTATGGTGATACGGATGCATATCGCCGGAAGAACGATTCCCGCGCTGTCAAGAAAACCCTCTCCATCCCGAGCTGGTTGAACGCCCGGGCGGAGCAGGCGGGCGTCAACTTCTCGCAGGTCCTTCAGGAAGCCCTGAAAGAACGCCTTGGCGTTCAATAAGCCTCTTGCAGCCTCCCTTGCCGGGAGGCTGTTTTTTATGCCTTGCCCAGCGCCCGGCGCACATCTGCCATATAGTCAACGTCCCCGATGATACACCGCATGTTGCGTTTGTCGATCTCCCACAGCCGCTTTCCCTTGCGGTATGCGGCATAGTAATAGACCTCAAACTCCCCGGACACATCCGCGGCCGACATAGGCGCGACCGTCCCTGGCGCGATGCTCTTGGTCTGTACCAGCATGACGTATTTTTCCGCCCACATGCCCGATTCCGCCTTCTCGACCTCCCAGAACTCCTCCGCTACCCGCAGGTCGAGCAGATGCTGCCTCGGGGCCGCAAGGCTCGCGGCGGCCTGCGTCACGGTCAGGAAGTTGATGGTCGCGCTCATGGCGTCCACCATGCCGATCAGGGGCACGTTCATGTTGCCCATCATTCCCGCGCCGCTGATGGACACGGTCGGATAGGCGATGGTGGGCAGCTGTACCTTGGCAACCCCCAACAGGTTCACGCTGTCCTCATAGACTTCCAGATTGATATAGGCTGCTGCCTGCTGACTCATTTACCGTCCCTCCTTATTCGGATAGTGCGGCCTGCACATAGTCCGGGTCATATTCCAGCGTGAAGTCGATCTCCTGCGCTGGGCTGGGCGGCGTGATGTAGATATGGATCCGCAGGATCCCCGCCATGAGATCCAGCAGCGGGTTTTCCTCCGCGAGCATCTCCGCCCGCGCGCCGAGCAGGCGTTCCGCGCTGACCAGCCCTGCCAGCCAGAGGTTGCAGGTGTCCAGGATACTGTCAACCAGCCGCCGGGTCATGGGCTTATCCAGCTTGGACCAGAAGGTCCGGATGAGGGTGTTGCCCACCCAATCGAACATCCGGGAAACCGGGATGAAATAATCTTTGACGTCGGTGTTCGCGGGATAACACCCCACATAGTTGCCCTTGGCCACCCAACCCATACTCATGAAGTTGAGGGCGGTCACGATCCCGTAGCTTCCGGCGATCAGCTGCACCTGTTCCCAGGTCAGGTTGATTTCGGTCCCGTCCGCCAGACAGCAGCCGTCGATCTTGAGCGCCTTGTTGGAGGGCGACTCGTACGGGCATCCGGCGTTCTCGGTGTCCACCTTGGCCATCAGGCCCGCCAGCTGGGTGGACAGATGGAACCGGTAATCCCCCAGCTTGACCATGGGCCAGCAGACGATCTGGTTCTCGTCAATAAAGTTGTTTTTGTTCTTGTGCAGGGTCAGGCTGGAATATTCGGTACAGCCGTCCGGGCCGGAGTCGATGTCGATGAGCGCCTTGCCGCGGAACAGGCCGTTGATCCCCGCGGCCTTGGTCGCCATGACCGCTGCGACGGTGGACAGATGCGAGTACCCGGGGGCGCAGATCAGGTCGGGGATCACTCCCACGACGGTCATACATTCGTCGATCACGCCCAGCCCCCGGATGATGTCCTTTTCGTCGATCTGGCCAAATTCCACAACCTGCCCCTCGACATGCAGCGTCTCTGCGGTCTGGTAGTAATTACTGGCGGGCAGCAGCTCGATGATACAGGCATCCTCGTCCGCGTCGTACAGGACGCTGTAATCCTCGTCCTCCGCCAGCTGGTTGTCCGCCGCGATCACCTCGTCCGAACCGGCTTTCTTTACGCAGGTCACCACCAGCTTGTCATCGTGGATAAATCCGAACGGGATGGAAATCCTGTGTTCCGCCACCGCATAGTCCTTGCCTTCTCCCGTCTTCTGCATGGCGGCGGGATCAAAAACGTTGCAGAAGAGCACCGGCTGACAACCGAACAGCTGAAAATGGCTGTACATGAATTCGCAGAGGGTGTAGGTTTCCCAGTCGTAGGAGAAGCCCAGCTTTTCCACCGCTTCTGTCCAGCTGGTGCAAAGGACCGGCGTATACGCTTTGCCCGGGCTGGATGCCGCGTGGGATGGGGCGACGCCCACCACATACGGGATCCCGGCATCCGCCACGACCGGCGTGCTGAGCGAGGTCGCCTGCTCATACACATGTACGCCGAGATTGGCCATTTACTTCCCCTCCCTTCCGGCTGCAACCTTCTGGTAGTTCGCATACAGGGCGTTCCCCGGCTTTTTAACCTTGAGCCGGGCCTCCGGCAGGGCCGCGCCCGAGACAATCAGGGTTTTCACCAGCGGCTGTTTTTCAATCGCGCGGGCCGCTGCGGCGAGCGCTTCCTCTTTCGTACCCATGTAGATCGTCCCGCTCTGGATCAGGCCCGCAAGGTTGGGGCCGATGTAGCAGTAGAACCCGCCGTCATCCGGCTTGGGCTGGGCCGTTATCTTTCTTGCCATTGCGTCAACTTCCTTTCCACCGACTTTAATTTCCACTGGGAGATCATCTCCCCCGCATAGAACGGGGCAGAGTTCTCGGGATAGATCAGGCTTTCCAGCCCCTCCTGCAAATTCAGGATGAACTGCTTGCCGATGACCACCTGCTGCATCAAGGCGATCCGCATCCGCTCCATCAGGTTTAGAAGGGCCAGCCCGCCCTCCTGCTCATCCGGGTGGTATACGCAGAACACCGAACGGACGACAGCGGAGGAATCCGGCCATGGTCTGCCGGGCTGGTGCACATCCTTGCAGGTAATCACCTGGTGCAGGATGTAGGGGGCGTCCCGCATGTAGACTTTGCCGTCCGGCAGGCGGGTCAGGAACACCCTGACGGGCCGGGGCGCGGGCGGTTCGGTGTCCTCTTCCTGCATCTGCACCGGCAAAATGATATTTTTTGTGGCCTCAAGCGTGAAGGCTTTCAGCTGTTCGAGTAAAAGAATCCTTGTCATTCTGTCACCATCCCCATCCGTTCATAAGTGCTATGATTCCATGGTCCAGCTGCTTTTCAAACGCCTGCTCCGCTCTTGCCGTCAGCCTCTCCGAAACCTCCGGGCTGTCCAGCATCTGGGCGACCGAAGGCCCAAACAGCTCCTCGATCTCGTCCTTGTCGTGGGAGGTCATGCCGCCGGTCCGCTCAAAGATGCCGACATGTCCGGTTTTCATCCGCGCGGCGAACGCGTTCGGGAAGGATTTGGCGGACGTGCCTTTCAGGACATGCCCATAGGCGGGACTGCCGGGATGCAGTAAGCGCCACTTATCCGGGCCAAACATCACAGGGATCCGGCGGCTGGTATCGTAGGAAGGGTTGAGCGGACCGGACCCGTCGAACCTGTGCAGCGGGATCCGGTACCCGGCAAAGGTGATATATACCTGTACCCCGTTCTGGTAACTGTACCGGACTGAGACGTTCTCGTTGGCCCGGATGCCTGCCGCGGAGATTGCGTACCGCTCCCGGATCGCTCGGGTGCTCTCTGTTCGCAGATAGGAGGTTGTTCTGGACAGGGCCCTTTTCATTGCTTTTTCAAGTCCGCCCTCAATACCGGCCAGCAGCCCCGCCGCCCGATCCAGCGCATCCTGTCCGGCTGTGACCGTTACGTCAATGTCCGCGCTCGCCGGTCCTTCCCAGGTCCCCCGGCCCGCGGGCCTGCGCGCTTCTCTGCTGATGTTATCAAACCTCAATCCTGGATCGCCTCCAGTTCGATGCGCAGCATCCCCATTTCACGGGCCGCTGCCGCCACGTAATAGCGCCGGAAATAGCCGCCGCCACCCTCGCAGTTGTTGATCTGCAAGGGGCAGCCCTGCCTTGGGAGCTTGCCGCCCAGGTCACTCTCGGCGCAGTGAAGGACTGCGCTGACCCGGTGCAGCCCCTGGACATGGTCGTCCCGGAGCTGTTCCCGCTCCTCGTTTACCGGCCCCTCCAGTACAACGGGAATATCCTGGTAGGTCTCCCCGTCATACCGGACGGTGCGCAGCTCCGCGAACTCCTCCAGATTCAGGAACAGGCTAATGTCCTCCCGCATCTGCTCCTTGAATGTTGCCATCCGCTCACTTCCTTCCCTTGCGGCCGACCGGCAGCTCCTGCACGCCGGAAAGCTGGTCCGGCGCTTCCTCCGGTTCGGCCTCCTCTCCGGGTTTCTGCTCTGGCGCCTGTTTCGGTTCGATTTGCTCGAGCCAGCCCTCGCTCACATCCATCGCGACTACCCGTTTTCCGTTGCCCGCGGCCACGATCTTCTCTTCCAGCTCCTTTGGCAGACGGACGGTCTTTCCCGCCGGGATCAGGTACCCGTTATGCGTCAATGGACAAAACAACCGGATCATCCTGCCGCCCCCTCACAGCTTGCAGAGCGCGGCCGCGGCCTCCGCCGCCTTCGCCTCTGCCGCGTATCCCGCGAGGATTGCCCCGCTTGCCGCCTTCGTCGCGGTGAGCCGTTTGTTTTCCGCATCCCACCAGAGTGTCTGCCCCATCTGGAACGCGGTCCCGGTCTCCGCGGGCATCTCATAGACCCCGCTCACCCCGACCGTACCAAGGCTTCCCGCCGGGATGTCGATGCCCGCCACCCCGATCCGCTCTTCGAGCACCACGACTTCCCCGTACTGGATCAGCTCGCTGCCCTCGTTGCGGTAGTTTAAGCTCTCGCCCTTCTGTACAAATTCCGCCATCCGAATCCCTCCTTATGCCTTGCCCGGGTTCTTGAACAGGCCCCGGTAGCCCAGCAGCGTGACCCCCCGGTCGATATAGACCCGGTACTGCACGCCCAGTTCATCAAACGCCATCCGGCTCTCGACGATCGGCGTCTCGCTCCCGTTCAGGTAACAGACCTCGATCGTGTCCGCCATGCGCGGGTCGGCTGCGAAATAGTAGGGCTGCGCGCCGCTGTCCACGTCCAGCTCGGCGTCCACTATCAGCCGCATCCGGTTGCGGAACACGTTGGCCACCCCCGAATTGCTGCTCCCCGGATCGGCCAGCGAGGTCAGCAGCTTTTCCATCTCGGTCTCATCCGCCGCGCTCGAAAGGATATATGCGGGCGAAAGGTTCAGGTAAGCGTTGTCGCTGATGTCCCGCTGGGTGCGCATCTTTTTACGCGCCTCGGCGAACGTCGCGGTCGAGGGGGCTGCGCCGGTCCCAAGGTTCCGGTGCGCCGCGCTGAACAGCCGGTTCCCGTCGTACATGACCGGGTTCTGCTTCAGCAGGTCGTACACCGCCGTATTGATCCCCCGCTGTGCCGCCAGCGAGAACCGGGTCAGCGTCCGCGACACCAGCCCGATGTCGTCGTTGATAAACAGCTGGCGGGTAAAGGTGATCTTCCGCCCGAAGGTCAGCAGGCGGCGGGTTGCAACCGCTGCATCCGACAGCCGCGCTTCCTTGAGCTCCCCGTTCTGCGGCACCTCGAGCAGCTCGCCCGCCTCGCCGATCTCGTAGAATTCGGTCGGCTTGAAGTCGGACGCGCTCGCCTTACTGGTCCAGAGCTGGAAGGTGGTCGGGACGGTGTCCCTGCTGCCCAGCACGATCCGGTTGGCCACGTTGGACAGGATCGACACAAACGCGCTGTCCGGCGTCATCGACCGGCGGAACAGCTGCTCCGCGCTCATCCGGTTGGCGTCTTCCACCCCTGACCGGGAGAGGCATTCCACCGCGATCCGCGAGAACGACATTCCCGCGAATTCCCCCGCGCCATCCGCGGGTTTTTCGGGTGCATACCCTGCCCGGATCAGCAGGCCGTCCGCTGCCGCCGCCCGCACCTTGTCCAGCTCATCCACCGTAACGCCGGTCTCGCGCCCGATCCCGCCTGCCACTGGGGTGCGCTCAGCCGACAGCCGCTCGAGGATCGCCGCCCGCACCTGATCCACCGTCTGCCCCTCCGACAGGTACTGCGACCGGGTCTTATCGTCGACCCCGAACCGGGCGCAGAGCGCGTCAATCTGGGTTGTGCGTTCCCGCTCCGCCTGCACTGCCCGTGTCAGCGCCCCGTCATCCTGCATGGGCGGCATCGTTGCCGGTACCGGCTCCTGTGTCCGCTGCCCTTCCTTGGGCAGAACCTCCGCCGGGGTTGTTCCCTCCTGCTTCTCTTTCAATGCCATTTCACATGCCTCCTCCATTGTTCTGCCCACACCGACCGTCGGATCGGCGGGGACCGGTTCCAGACTGATCTCATGCGGCTGCCACCGGGTCGCGACATACGCGGGCCCCGTAAACCGCCCGTTTGCGCTGGTATCGCCCGCCTTCAGCTGCTGGTACGGGGTCAGCAGCCGGTACCCGATCGACACCCCGCTTAACATCCCCTTTTCCAGCTTGCTTTTGAGCCGGGCGCTGTCCGGGTCGTCCTCGTCCATCTCGATCACCGCCCGGCACTGCCGTTTCTCCTCGTCCAGCCATGCCCGCACGATCTTCCCGACCGGCACCAGCCCATAGTTGACGTCCCGACCATGCGCGAAGAGCAGCGCACCGCCCCGGTTTAAAAGCGACAGGTCGACCGCGCCCGCATCGTGTGAGAGGATCTCCCTGCCGTACCACCGGGCCGCGGGCGTCTCGCTTGAAATCGAGATCTCAAACTGTGCGGGCTGCCCCTCGACCGCCCGGCATTCCAGCTGTGCGCTCCGGTGCGCCAGCTGTCCCGCCCCCGGCGGGCTTTCCATCTGTTTTGCCATCCTTCATCCCTCCATTGTCGAGCAGCCCCAGCTGCTCCAGATATGCTCGTTCCTGTGCCCTCTGCTCCGCGACCTCCTTCCAGTCGGTCCCGCGGGCCGCGCAGAGCGCCTGCATGGTGGTCTGTCCGGTCTCGAGCGCGATCCGGTTGGCGTTCGCCTCCTTGAGCGGGTCGATCCAGTCCCAGCCGCTGCACAGCCACACATGCTCCTGATACCGCTGCGCGTCCCGTTCGTATCCCGGCAGGTCCAGCCGGCCGCTCAACACCATCCAGTCGAGCCACTCCTCATAGACCGTCTCGCACAGATGGTCGATCAGCCAGGTTTGCAGGCCCCTGTAGGTTTTCTGGTCCTCCAGCAGCCCCTGCCGCGCGGACGAGTAGGTCACCTGCGACATATCCCGCGACGCGACCTCGTAGCTCAGCCCCACGCTGCTGCCTGCCAGCCGCTGGGCGGTGCGCACCAGCGGATCGACCGTCGAGCTGGTGCCTGCCTGCGAGATCGGCTGGACCTCCTCCCCCGGGTTCAGATAGACCACCATCCCCTGCTCCAGCAGCTCGGCCGGCGGTTCCCGGTTCTCTTCCCGCTGCGCCTGCCCGAAGCCTCTGCCCAATCCGGCCAGGCCGCCGCTGAGTGTTCCCTCTGTTTTCTTGATCGCCATCGAAAAATGGCACTGCACCCGCTCCTTCTCCTCCGCCGCGTCCAGCAGTTCGTTGAGGTCGTCCACCCGCCCTACCGACGGTGCGGCCGGGGAGATCTCCCGGATCTGGCTGGTGCGGGTCAGGCAGGACAGATAGCTCACCCGGTCCGCGGGGATGCGGCGGGTTTCGACCGGGAACCCCCACGCGTCATACACCCGGATGTGGTAGGCCAGCGCCCGCCGGTAGTCGTCCACTTCGATCCCGCCGATCACCCGGCGGCCCTCATGCCCCTGTACCGTCGTGTCCAGGTCATCCACCTCGAGCAGCTGGAGCTGGTACCGGCCCTCAAAGTAGGACCGGATAACCAGGATCCCGCCGTCCACCAGCCGTCTCCGCAGGCAGAGCGCCAGCACCTCCCGGAACCCGAACCGGCCGGAAACCTCGCAGCTGCCCGGCCTGCACCACCTGCGCCACAGCCGCTCGATCCGGCTGTTGAGCGCTTCCTCCTCCGTACCGTCCGCGCTTCGAATTTTCGCTTGCAGGACAATCCCGCTCCCGATCACGTTTCGCTCGAAGGCGAGCAGCAGGCTGTTCATGACGTCCGAGTTGCGCTCGAGGTCCCGGGCGCGCGCCCGGATGATCTCCCGCGCCCCCTGGTTGGCCTGTTCCCCGGTCGTGTTGGACTGCGCCATCCCCGCGCTGCGGGGGCTGCGGTCGGCTGCCGCGTAGAAGTTCCGCTGTGCGTGCCGCCGCCATGCCTCCCGCTCACAGGCGAGCCTCGGCGCGATCGGCAGCAGCATCCGGTTGAGCAGGCTCATCTTCTGTTTCATCCGCCCCGCCTCCGTCCCAGCACCGCCACCGTATACGCCGGACGTTCCATCCGGCTGATCCGGACGGTAAGCTGCTCGTATTGCGCATACAGCGTCCCAAGGTCCGCATATTTGAGCGAACGCGACCCCAGCCGGTATTCCTGCGCCCCGTTTTCAATCCGGTTGATCGCTTTCAGCAGTGCTGCGCGCCGCTCCTTGAGTTCCGACAGTTCACTCATACCGATCCCCTCCGTCTAAATGATTTTCCATGCCTGCGGGGCCGCTCCGGACGGCTTTCCGGCTGCGGCGGGGGCTGTTCCGCCTGTGCCTGCCTGCTGTAGATGGTGCGCAGCCCATAGACGTCCGCCGCACAGGCCGCGTAGACCTCGCAGTCCAGGTAGTGGTTGTCCCCGCCCGAAACCTTCTGTTCCCACCGGCTGACCAGATGTCCCCGCCTGCGCTCAATCACCTTGTGTTCGGCGGTGATCTGCTCGGCGTATTCCGGGTCGCACCCGTCGTGCAGGAACCAGCCTCCATTCTCCACCGCCCGGAACAACCGGGAAAAGATCATGTCTTTGTAGAAGTCGGTGTCCACCCAGAGCATCAGCTGGCCGTCCGCCATCCCGTTGCGCTCAATCCGGCCCGCCCGGTATTTGCTCTGCATCCGGGAGGATGACCCGCGGCTCGCCACCGCCCAGCTGCTGTTGACCGCGCAGAAGTCGAACACCGTGTCGGTCTCGTATCCCGCGTCCACCAGACACAGGTTCACCTGATACTTCCCGCCCTGCGCATCCTCGTACCAGGCGTTCATGACCCGTTCCAGCTCGCCCCAGGAGAACGCCTGCCCATGCGCCACGTTGAAGCTGGTCATGTTGACCCGCCACGCCCGCACCGTCCAATAGAGGCACCGCTTCTGCACATCCACCCCGCCGGTCAGCATGACCGTATCGGGCGGAACCCTCCCTGCCGGGTACTGCCCCTGCCGCGTTTCGAGCAGGGTTTCGGCGTCCATCTGCCGGTCGATCTCCTTGTACGGCTCGGCCAGCCAGGAGTTGATAAAATTCTGACGCAGCTCGGGCGCGCTTTCGCTCTCGATCCAGTTGGCCGCGATCTCCCCCAGCCGCACCCACGGCGAATAGAATACGTTGAGCCGGAACGCGATCCTGCGGCGGCTCCCGTTAGTATCGACCGCCTTCCACCGGCAGCTTTGGAGCATCTCCGCCCGGTCGGCTTCACTGATGACCGCATCGCATTCCTCGCAGAGGTAGACCGCCTGGGCCAGCGCCTGATCCGCAGTAGCGCCCTCCGGCCACTTGAGCCGTCCGAACTTGTAGGTCCATTCGGCGTGGCAGTGCGGGCAGGTCACGAAGCATTCCATCCGGGTGTCCGCCTTCAGCCATGCCTGCCAGGTCGGGCCATCCTCAAAGACCGGCGTGGACATCCGCACCATCTTTTTGCTGCCCGGATAGGTCTTGAGCCGTTCCCGGGCCAGCGCTGCCGGCGCTGATTCCTTCCCGGACCGCGCCGGGAACTTGTCCTCCTCGTCCAAAAACAGGTATCGGACCGCGCGGCTCGCGAGGTCGCTCGGGGAGTTCGCGCCCACGATCCCGATCGACACGCCGCTGCGGAACCCCAGGTCGTCCCACTTACTCCCCTCCAGATACTGCCGCGCCAGCTCCGGACAGTCCCGGATCATCGGCTGGATCCGCCGTTCGGACACCAGCTGCGCCAGCTCCTTCTGCGGCAGCACCATCAGGATAGGGGCGGGGTCGTTGCAGAGCGCGGCCCCGATCATGTTCAGCTCCGCCTCGGTGCCGCCGACCTGTGTGCACTTCACGAACGAGATTTCCTCCACCTCCGGGTCGTTGAACGCGTCCATGAGTTCCCGCAGATAGGGGGTGTAGGAGGTGCGCCACCGGCCGGGCTTGCTCGACTGCCCTTCGCCTAGGATGCGGCAGCGGTCCGCCCACTCGCTGACCCGTTCCCGCCGGGGCGGGCGCAGCGCTTCAAGCGCTTCCCGGATCCAATCAGGCGGGCTGTACCGGTTATCCGCCATCTGTGTCCAGCTCCTCCCGCGCGATCCCGCCCACCGCGATCTGCTCGAGTCCCTCCCGGATCCGTTCGTCGATCCTATGGTTCAGCCGCCGGGCGGTGTCGCCGTCCACATAGGGCGACACCAGCAGCCCCAGTTCCCGGCCCAGCCCGGTGACCGCCGTTTTTAAGACCAGCAGGAACCGGGAAAGGTCCCGCACCACCTGCACACGGGGGAGATATTCCCCTTCGGCCAGCCGGTTCTGGAACTGCCGGGCCTCAAACTGCGCCTGTTTGAGCTGGGCGTCGTAGTGCAGCCGCAGCTCCCCCGCGCTCATCTGCTCCGGGTCGGACGGCATCTCCGGACGCTCCTCTCGCTTGGCCCGCCAGTCAAGCACCGCCTTGAGGTCGTAGTACCCGCGTCTGAGCTGCGGGCATCCGCTGCGCGTCCAGTTGCTCAGGGTCGCGGTGGTCACCCCGAAGTATGCAGCGGTCAGGCGGGTGCAGAGCACCACCGTCCCGTCCTCGAAATACAGCTCCGCTTTCTCCGTCATAGCCCCCTCCCTCTGCTTCGTCATTTTGACAGGATTTTTCCGGCATCCTGCTCCGGCTGCCTGGAAATCCCGTCATTCTGCACAATCCCCTGCGCCCATACCCGCGCTCCGGCAACCTGCACAAGATTTCTGACGATCTGGGCAGGATTGGAAAATCAAAAGATCAAACCGGATTTTTCGGGTTTTACGGAGCTTTTTTTCGCGCTCAACGGACCCGCGCACAAGCCGCCCCGTCAGGAGTACCTTTGCCCGGCGGGCCGCGCAGACTGCGAAGCCCGGATCAAAAGCCCTGCCATGCAGGGCCGCCCAGCCGCCTCTGCGTGGACGCTGTGGAGCCGCTTCCGGCAGCGCATTGCCCCGCTTGATTTTGTACCGGGGATTTGATTTGCGTACAAAAAAAGAGACGCACCCTTTCGGGTACATCTCTACAGGTTTATTATACGTCAAGAATGGTGCCCTTTTCAAGGTGAACTTTTGTAAGAAAAACTACATAAAAGGTGAACTAATTAAAAAATTTTCGGCTTACAGGTCAAGCGCATCCAATGCCCGGGCTTTGAGTTGCAGCGTATATCGCTTGGACCACCCCTTCTGCCTGCAAAAGTCCGCAACCGAATCCCCTGCCAGATAGAGCGCTTCGAGCACCTCTCTGTATTTCTCGTTGTTCATCCCGCCTATGGCCCGCATCAGATCCCCCCGAAGTTCCTGCACCTGACAGGTCAGCTCCTCGCACTCGGCGCGGATATGCAGCGCGGCCACCTTGACCTGGTTTTTCCCGCCCGGATCGCTCCCTTCGGCGATCGACTCCCAGCGCGCCGCCTCCTCGCATTTCCGCTCGAGCCTTGCCAGCGCGAGCAGATACCTCTGCGCCCGGCGCTGCTTCTCTTTTCTATTCATTCTTTTCTCCTTTTTCCCTTTTTTAAAAATAAATATAAAAGATAAATAATAGATATGGTGTATCCTTGGATGGTGCATATGGTAGATATGGAGTCAATGCTAAGAAGTTCCCTAAGGAAACATAGGGGAAAGTTTACGCAAACGCCTGCAATCCGCCATATCCGCCATCAGCCGGTGGGGGATTGCGGGGCCATCGCGAGGTATTCGCGCCCAATCGCGGAAAACTCCACATCCAGAAACTCCGAAAAGCGCATGGTTTTTCGCCGAAAAAACCGATGGTTGTCCACCAGCTCGGTCGAAAACTTCTTCTGTCCCAGCGGATACCGCTCCCCATTCTCTTCCGCCCACGCCCGGTAGACCGCGTAGATACGGTGGCTCGGCAGCGCACTCCCCTGTGTGCGCACCAGACAGTCGTCTATAAACTCCTTGACCCGATCCATCTCGTTGCGGTAGTCCTCGTTGGCGTTATCCACCCGCAGGCACTGCGGCATCCCGTACCGGTACCAGTCGATTGCCCCCTGTACCGCCCAGCGGAAGATGCCCGGCCGCTCCGCGGCCAGACGGTCCCCGAGATCCCGGTCCTGCTTTTCCGGCGGGAACTGCGCGGTGAATGGGATCAGCCGCACCCGCCGCCAGATCCCCTGGTCGCTGCCGGTAATCACCGGCTTGGCGTTAGTGCTCATCACCACCTTGAATTCCGGTTTATAGTCGAACGACGCCTTATAGAGCAGCCGCGCGGTCACCACATCCTCACCCGTGATCCGTTTGACCATCCCCTCTGCCAGACGGCAGCCTCCGTCCGGCTCTGATGTGGTCAGCAGGCGCACACTTTTCATCCGCGCCAGCTCGGCTGTAGAGGTGTTCGGGCTGCTGCGGTCCTTGACGATGATCGCTTCGGGCGGGCTGTTTTTGGTGTAATCCCCAAGCAGCGAGGTGACCGCCTCGACAAACCGGCTCTTGCCGTTGCCGCCCGAACCCCACAGGAAAAAGATGCATTGTTCCCGGGTTGAGGCGGTCAGGCAGTAGCCCACCATCCGCTGAAGGTAGAGCGCGAGATCCACGTCCCCACAGGTGATCTCGTCCAGGAACTGCATCCAGCGGGGGCATTCCGCCACCGGGTCATACTCCACCGCCGCGATCATCGAGAGCATATACTCCCGCTTGTGCGGCAGCAGCTCGCCGGTCTTGAGGTTGAGCACCCCGTTCTGTACGTTCAGCAGCGCCTGATACAGGTCCAGCTCGCCCGGCAGCACAGGTATCCCCTCCAGCGGCTGCGCCTCCCGGATCATCGCCTCTTTATACTTGCTGCTGCGGGTCTTGCGGACATGCTTGAGCAGGTCCCCGCTGTCATAATTTAAACGTGCCTCCTCTTCCATCCGCTCAAGCAGCGCGTTCGCCCGCCGCTTGACCTCCCCTGTTTCATCCACCGCCCACTGTTTGCCGGTCCAGTACATCCAACGGCCGTTGACATGGTCGTATCTGAGGTCCCGCCAGAAAGCGTCCCGGAACCGGTAGGCGTTGCCGGTGTCGTCCAGCGTATACCGCTCCGGGTCCGGCCTCACCTGTGCCGGTTGAGAGGGCTGTGCGCCCTCCGAAGGCGGCTCCCGCCTTCGGGAAGGAGATTCCGGAGGCGGTTCCGGAAGCGGCTTCCCGCCGCCTCTGGGCCGGTCATACGGGACAAACGTCCGGGTCGTCCCCTTGACCGCCGCGGCAATCGTCTTCTGGCCGTAGGTCTGCGCGCCCCGTTTCTCGTCCCATTTTTTGCGGTACAGCCCCGAGGCGCGGAACACCGTATCCATCCGGGCGCCGTCCCGGTCAAACCAGAACGCCAGATGACCACAGAACAACAGGTCCGCCTCGCTCTGGCTCTTACCCGAAAGCTGCGGCAGACTGCTCCAGTCCCCCGCGTAAAGCCGCCGTATATCATCCCCGGTCTCCTTATTCCGGAACGCAATCTCAAGAATCTCCTGATCCGAAAGGTCACGGACCGCCTGACGGGAATCCGGTGTCCTTGCCGCGGCGGGCTTTGGCGCGTCCAGCCTGGTCTGCTCGACCGGTTCGGGCGTCAGATATTTCCGGTGGATCTCGTCCAGCTCCTTGGTGCAGTCCCGGAGCGGGTACGGCCTGCCGGACGGGTCGAGGTACGCAGATCCGGTTACCGTAAAATACCGCCCGGTATCGTACATCTCGAGACCGAGCGAGCTGTCCCGCCTGCCCTCCCGGGCAGGCAGCCGCCCCTTGCAGAGGATATGGATGCCCGTACCGGAGGGGGAAACCTCGGTATAGCTGCGCATTGTCTCAACGATCTCCCGCGCGAATGCGCTTAGCTCCCCGCCGTCCACACAGTCGTCGATGTCGATGCCGCAGATTCCGTTTGCAAACTGGATGCCGATGCCGGTCGCGCCGTGTTCCTTCACCGCCCTGACCGCTTGTCCAAAGCTGGACCAGGTGGCCGGTTTGTTGCAGCTCGCCGGGTACAGGAGGCCATCCGCATTTGGACACGCACACAGGGGTATCTTGCTCGGGTACTTGTGGCAGACCCACTGGGAGAGCTGCTTCAGCTCCTCCGGTATGTACTCATACATGGCGGACCGCAGTCGAAAGCTCCATGACCGCCTGCTCCAGATGCATCCGGGCCGCTCCATCTAACGCAGGAAGAGCGGCTTTCGCCTCCTCCAACAGCTTCTCGACCGGATTACGGTACTGAGGCCGGTATTCACGCAGGAACACATTTCCCTGCTCATCCAGCCAGATTTCGATGGATGAGCCGTTCTCCCAGCCGTGCGTGCTTCGGATTTCTTTTGGGATCACCAGCCGCCCCAGCTCGTCTATTTTGCGTACAATACCCGTTGCTTTCATCTCTTTAACCTCCTGTTTACAGATCTGGCGGCAGATCTATCTCCTGATGCCCGATCAGCTGGTTGGTCATCAGCCGGATTTCCTGCCGGATTTCGTCTATCTCTTCCGCCGCCTCTTTGAGCGCGTTCAATGCCAGCGTTCCTTCTGTACGGCTGAGGAGCACGGTGAACTGTTCAAAGCCCGACCAGAGCGCCCCCACAAACCGTTCCCGGGCATCATCTGCCTCCTCCGCAGTATAGATCGCCTCCGATCGGGCTGGCTGCTGCCTGAGCTTCCGTTCCGCGGCTTCCGCCCGCTGGCGTTCGGCGGCGATCTGGCTGCAGTATTTCTGCTCGGCCTTTGCCTTCTCCTGCTGCCGGATCTCCTCAATCTGCTCCTCGCTGACCTCCGCCACTGCGACCTCAACCGGGCGGTGCTGAAGTTCTATGACCTGCCCTTGCAGGTCGTCCACACAATGCTGTGCCCGCTCCGCACGCTTTCTCTGTTCCGACGCTTCCCGCTTTGCGATTTCCAACTGTTCATCTGCTTTTTCTTTTGCAACAAGCGCATTCATGTAGTTGTCATACTCCCGTTTGGCGCGGGCTTTCTGCTCTGCGGCCTCCTTGCGGGCCTGGTCCCGCTCGCGGATCGCCTGCTCCAGCTCACGTTTGGACATCTCATCCACCGTTTTGGGCACCCCATTGACCAGGTGGCTTTCCGCCAAAAATGCTTCCCGATCCTCCTCCGGGACCTGCAAAAGCGCCAGCATTTTGGTGTAGCCCAAATCGGCAACCGGTTGCCGATTTCCATATTCGGTTGCCAGCCGCATAAAGTTGCGGGCCGAACGCTCGCTGAAGTCCACTGCATCCCGCAGCCAGTCCGCCCATTCCCCATGCGGCAGGCGCTCCTTGGCTTCAATCAGCCGCTTACCGATCTCGATGATATTCTGGACTGTCTGCGCCTTATAGAAATTGATCTCCACCGCGATCTGCTCCACAGTGCGTGGCCTGTCCACTGTTTCTGTGTTGGATTCTTTCGGAGCCATCATCTCCCGGACGTTAAACTTCCCCACCTGCGCCCTCCTTTCTCTGCGCCAGATACTCCGCAACCAGCGAAACGTAGTCCTGCGCCGCTGTGCTGCGGGGCGCATGAACCAGCAGCGGTTTGCCCTCGTAGGTTGTCTCAGTGACCTTGACGGTGCTCCGGATGCGGGTTTTGAAGATGGGATAGCTTCCATCATCATGCAGCCAGTCATCCCCGCGCTGATTGGCCTTGTTGCGCTGGTACATGGTAAAAAAACAGCCCGCAAACCGCAGGCTGGGGTTGCTCTCCCGGATCTCATCCACCTGCTCGATCAGCTCCGCAAGACCATCAAACGCAAACTGGTCGATCTTGACCGGTACGAGCACATCGTCTGCGGCCATAAGCGCATTGATGACGCCGACGTTGATGTCAGGGGCATTGTCAATCACACAAAAGTCGTATACATCCCGCACCGGGTCGAGCGCCCGCCGGAGCCGGTAGTCCCTGCCCCGGCTCATGTTGATGAGCAGCGAGCTGTTCGCCGAAAGCAGGGACATGTTCGCGGGGATCAGGTCGATCCCCGCGATCCCGGTCGGTTGGATCACCTGCCGGACGTCCATCCCGGGTTGGGTCAGCAGCTCGGCAATGCCGGGGCGTTCGTAGCTGTGCAGCCCCCAGAATTTGGTCGTGTTGCCCTGCTTGTCGTTGTCGATCATCAGGATACGCTGATGGTGGACCACAGCCAGCACATGGGCAATGTTGATCGCACTGATCGTCTTGGCGACCCCGCCCTTCAGGTTGATAATGTCAATCACTCTCATGCTGCCACCTCTAAAACGGAAGATCGTCGCCTGGAGGCATCTCGGTGAAGTCTTCCTGCTCTGTCTGCTTGGGCGCTGGCGGTGCCTCCGGAAGCCCTTTGTCTGTCTTGCTGCCATCCCCGCAAAACCGCACGCTCTGGGCAATCACCTCATAGAGTTTTCGCTTGATCCCATTCTTGTCCGTATAGGTGCGGGTTTCAATCCGGCCGTCCACTAAGCACGGCTTGCCCTTGCAGAAATACTTGGCGACAAACTCCCCGAGTTCCCGCCAGGCAACGATGTTGAAAAAGTCCGCCTGGCGCTTGCCATCCTTGTCCGCGTACTGGCGATCCACTGCAATCGCGAAGGTCGCAACACTGACCCCGCTGGGCGTCTGTCGAAGCTCCGGATCCGCCGCCAGACGCCCCATCATGATTACTTTTTGGTACACCCGTCTACCTCCTCCGAAACCGTTTTGGGGCATACCGGTCTTGATGTATACGGCGGATGAGCAGGAGGTACACCGATGCATCTGCCGCCTACATACGATGGGCAGGTGGTTGTCTGGTCGGTATACGCCATCCTCACTCTTCCATCTACTGGGCAGGATCCATCTGATACAGGCAGCGCAAGCGTCTGCAAAATCAGCTGCAAATCATCCAAAGCCAGGGCCTTTCTTTCGATGAGGCTGCCGAGCTTCATCAGATCTTCCGGCGATCCAGCGGGGACGAACCGACGCCAGACCAATCCTTTCGCTGCCTTTGCCGCCGCCTCGTTCAGCTCCACCTGAAGCTGACGGGACTTCTCAAGCAGGTCTTCCAATTCCTGATCCTTTTTTCTCATAAACTTCATCTTGCTTCTCCTCTCATCTTTTTCAGATTATCAAATCACTAAAATCGGCGATCTTGCACTGTAACTCCGCATCTAGGCGTATGTACTTTTGCTCGTGCATCTCCAGCACTTTGTAACCATGCTTCCGTAGCACCTTACACAGGGTGCTTTTTCCTGTCGGGCCTTGTCTTCCGTCGATGATGATATACCGCTGCTCCTTCTCCTGACTGTTCATTGAAAGGATCTCTCTGGCCGCATGAAGTCCAAGCATTTCTGTCAGGTAAGCACGTAGCGAGATCCCAAGGGCGGCCTCCTGCTCTATGGTCAATTTGTCTTTTTCGAGCTGTTCGTTCATAGCTTCTCCTGCTTCCGGATAAAATCTGCGTACACTCTGAGCAATGAATTGCAGGCCGCGCTCCAGGTCTTCCTGCACAGAGCACGACGTTTCCACCTGAAACGCCGTCTCTGTTCCATTCTCACTTTTAAAGCTTCCGCGATACTTCATTTTTTACTCCTTTCGTACCGTCAGCCGATCTATAAAGGCATCGGCAAAGGCATGCACAGCGGATCCGGGGGTCACGTAATGACCAACCAGTGCAAAAGGACCCTTGCTAAAGCCCCTGATGTAAACAGCATAGGCAGCAGGGCAGGTTGAGGAGCCATCTTCCACCAACAGGCAGCTGTCGCCAAGCACCCCTACGACCCGGCATCCATCAGGCAGATAGTCTTCGATCATGGGGACGCCCTGCCAATTTGCAGGCGGTATGAATTCTTTCATAGAGCCTCCTTAGGTTTTAAGAGGCAAATCTACCCATCCCATTATCTTTTCTTCTCCGTTTCCGGATTTTTCGGTGTTAGAACAATTTCGACAGGATAGCCACGCTGACGGCTGATTAAATCAGACAGTACAGAAACGATATAGTAAGGGTCCCATTCTTTCTTATCCCGCTCAAACGCTTCCAAATCAATAGGACTGATCTTCATGTGATATGCCTCCTTCTATCGAATCTGTATGCATCTCGGATTGTCCACGATACCGACATCTCCGCCGCCCGCCGGGCGGCTCTTTAGTAGTTGCTCCCTACATCCTTCTCTGTTATACTAATTTAATACACTATGAAAGAAGGATCGAAAATGTCAAACATTCCAGAAGACCTCTCATTTCAAATACTTGAACATATACAAAACAAGGCAGATATAGAAATGGATCTTTATCAAAAATCTCTGAATATGAATTCTGAAGAATCTGTACACGCCATGCTTCATGTTCCTTATTATGAAACAGAAGAATTCAAAAGCAAAATTCAAGATATTATGCAATCCCAACGCGAAATAAAAGCTCGGGTTCAAGAGATTGAATTCAATTTTGAAGTTGAAAGACAATCCCGTGTCGAATCCGAAAAAAAAGCAATGGAGGTGGCCAATAGGCAAAAAAATATTGATCGCATTCGCTTCTGGACATCTCTCATCGCTACACTTATAGGCAGCATTGCTGCTGTAGGTAGTTTAGTCGCGACTATCGTTTTGAGTTAGGGCCATACCATACATAGAAAAGTATCATAACGATAATATTACACACTGCTGTAACCGAGTTAAAAATGATTGTGATCATATGGCCTGTCATCTCCAGCACCTCCTTTCCGCCGCCCGCCGGGCGGCTTTTTTATGCACTAAGGCTGTTCCGATTTTTCCGCTTGCTTACACAGACAAACCAAAATACTCATCTTTCAAGGCTTGTCCTTCATAACGAGGGGATATCCCCCTATGCGCGGATTAGGATACATCTTCCGACTTCTCCGTTTCCGGATTCTTCGGTGTTAGAACAATTTCGACAGGATAGCCACGCTGACGGCTGATTAAATCAGACAGTACAGAAACGATATAGTAAGGGTCCCATTCTTTCTTATCCCGCTCAAACGCTTCCAAATCAATAGGACTGATCTTCATGTGATATGCCTCCTTCTATCGAATCTGTATGCATCTCGGATTGTCCACGATACCGACATTTCCGCCGCCCGCCGGGCGGCTTTTTCTTGCATTTTTAACCACTCTGTGGTATTCTTGGATTGTACCTACTTCATCGGATTACTGAGTGACTTTTTTATTTGCACAATCTTTTTCACATGGTACAATTCAAGAGAAAGAAGGTATACGCATGATTTTTAAAGAGTGGTTGAAACAACACAAAGACGATCCGTCTGCAATTGGAGATATTGCAAAAGATATGCTTGCGGACCCTCATTTTACCGAATCTCAAAAGAAAGAGGATATCTTGGAATATCTCCAAAAGGCAGGCGCGATACAAGATGCTTTAGATGCCTTTAATCTCGCTTGGAAGGAATACTCTCGTGAGCAGAAGCGGTAAATGACAATTCTGTGTTACAGCGTACCCATTCGTCCGTATAGGGCTTGCGGTACCAACCTGAGCAGTTTTTATTCCAGCTTTGAAGTTTTTCCACGAATTTCGCAATTTCCTGAGCATCACCTTTAATAATAATTTCCATAAAAATCTCCTTATAATTTAGTCATCGGTTGTCCGAAGCGGTGCAGGTTCTTGCAAGAGTTCTGCCAGATCACCTGCTGAAATAGGGTATACTTCGCTCTAGGATACTGGATAAGTAGCTGCAACTGCTTATCCAGCATTCCTTTTGTTTTTTTCGCTTAACACAATGGAAACACCCCCTTTCCGCTGCCCGCTATGGGCGGCTTTTTCTTGCATTTTTAATCACTCTGTGGTATTCTTTGGTTATACACTTACTTCGCCGGATTGCCGTCCGGCTTTTTTTCTATGTCCGGGGTTGCCGCCCCGAACAATTTGCGAACATCTTCAATTTTCAGGGCATCTGCTATCCGTATTGCCGTGTAAACATCTGGTATACGTTTACCCTTCTCGTAATATTGATAGCTGCGTAATGCAATACGACTACTTTTAGCTACCTCTTCTTGTGTCATCCCCCTTTCCTCACGAATCTTTTTCAAAATGTTAATCATTCTCCTTCTCCTTAAAATTTAACATGCCGTTTCGTGCATGTTATGTTATCATAATAACATGCCGTTTCGTGCATGTCAACACTAAAATTGCGAGGTGTTGTCATGTCAACTCTAAATGAAAGGCTAATCCAATTAAAAAATGAACGAGGACTGTTGCAAAAGGATATTGCTAGGGATGTAGGGCTTGCCTTACGAACTTATCAATATTATGAAACTGGACAACGCAAACCCGATTCTGACACCCTCATCGCCCTCGCGGACTACTTCGACGTGTCTTTGGACTACCTCGTGGGCCGCAGCGACGATCCCGCGCGCCATTGACCGAACCGCCCTCGCCATGTTATACTCTTAGAAAAAAGGAGGGGCTTGAGATGAACAACGAAGAGAAAATTCTAGCATTACTGGAACAGATGATCGAAAAACAGGATCAAATGGCTGCTCGTCAGGACCAAATGGCTGCTCGTCAGGACCAAATGGCTGCTCGTCAGGACCAAATGGTAGCTCGCCAAGATAAAACAGATGCCGCTATCGCCGATTTGCGCAAGGAAATGAACAGTATGCGCGAAGAGATGAACGAGCGTTTTGATGCGGTCGAAGCCAGCTTGAAATACGCCTGGCAGGATATTGCTTTAATCGAGAAGCGCGTCAGACAACATGAAAAAGAGTTTCACAACGTTAGTTGAGTTTTCCTTTCCGCCGCCCACTATGGGCGGCTTTTCCTTGCATTTTTAATCACTCTGTGGTATTCTTTGGTTATACCTACTTCGCCGGATTGCCGTCCGGCTCTTTTTCTATGTCCGGGGTTGCCGCCCCGAACAAATCTTCAACTGTGCTGTTAAGTGCTCTGGCGATCCGGATGGCCGTCCGTACGCCTGGTTCTCGCTTGTCATATTCATATCTCTGATATGACAATTCAGATACCCCAATCTCTTTGGCAACCTGCGCCTGTGTCTTGCCGGACTGCTCGCGGGCTGCCCTTAATTCCATATTCACTTCATCCTCTCTTTCTAGACTAACACTACCATTTGGATATGTGTTGATGATATAATAACACTACCATTTGGATATGTCAAGTCTTTCTCTAAAATTGTTGGAGGGAATTTGCCATGTCTTTCGCAGAACGTTTAAAAGAACTTAGAACGTCAAAAGGTCTAACTCAAAAGCAAGTATATGAAGCAGTTGGCATGTCAGCTATTGGCTACCAACGTTATGAATACGGCGATAGGGAACCAGCATACCAAAAACTCATCGCCCTCGCGGACTACTTCGACGTGTCTTTGGACTATCTCGTGGGCCGCAGCGACGATCCCACGCACCATTGACCTCCTTTCCGCCGCCCGCCGGGCGGCTTTTTGCTCTGAATATTGCTTTTTAAGAAATCAAAGAAGTTTCTTGAAAAGCAACTAATTGGCAAAAAAAATTTCACTAGGAGATTTACCTACTATGGAGGCGAAGTTTTCCATTTCACTTCTAGTGAAATCCGTTTTTCCGTTTATTCTAGCTGATAAAGTTGATCTGCTCATCTGCATCTTTTGGGCTAATCCGCCAATATCTAAGCCAGCTTCAACAATACTAGCCTTTAACTTTCTTGCTTCCATTTCCGTTAAATAGCTATATAATTTCATTTTTTCACTTCCTTGTTAGTTTCTTTTTACGTAACAAATATAACATCTATTTGACCAAAAGTCAATACAAACTGTAAAAAAAGTTGCTTTTTACGTATTGACTTCAAAACATTTAAATAATATAATATCGGTGAGGTGAAAAAATGAATATCGGTCAACGAATTAAGGCTCTAAGAGAACTTCGAGGTTTAACTCTTGAGCAAGTTGGAAATTATCTTAATGTAAATAAAGCGACTGTCCAAAGATATGAAACAGGAGATATAGATATTAAGCGGACTGTTGCCATAAAACTCTCTGAAATATTGAACACTACGCCTTCTTACATTATGGGATGGACCGACGATCTCTCTCATGCTTCCCAGAATGTAAGTAACGATGCTTTAGAAGTAGCTTATGCATATGATAGAGCTACCCTCAAAGATAAAAACATCGCTCGACAAGCCTTGGATCTCCCCCCGTTAGAGCCGTCCGCTAAAGAGGTTTCTTCCTCGGGCGATCGAAAATTTGCAGTTTGATAATGTAATCTGGTTGGATGATTTCCGATAAATAAAAAAAGCCCGCTACCAAGCGGGCGTGCGAAAGGAGCAGATGCTATGAACGGGAACCTCGCATACAAAGAGGATTGGCGGGAAGAACTAATCGGCGGGAAAGTCGTGGCCATGTCCCCCCGTCCTACTTTTAACCATAATCGAGTTGCAAGCAGAATTTACTGGATTTTTGAAAGTTATTTGAGAGGACACGCCTGTACCCCTATTGCGGACGGTACCGATCTTTATCTGTCTGAAGCGGATCTCTTTGTTCCTGATTTTATGATTGTTTGTGACCGAAATAAGATCAAAAGTGATGGTGTCCATGGCGCTCCTGATTTAGTGGTGGAAGTCATTTCCCCTAGCACAGTCAACAGGGATCGTGGCTATAAGAAAGATCAGTATGCAAAATGTGGTGTTCAAGAATACTGGATTGCAAATCCTGTTGATCGATCTATCGAAATCTATCTTTTTAAAAACAACGAGCTTGGGTTTGACCGTGTGTATACAGTTCATCCTGACTGGATGCTGGCGAAGATGTCCGAAGAAGAGCGGGCTGCTGTGGAAACACATTTTAAATGCAGCCTGTTTGACGATTTCGACATTTCTCTGGACGACATTTTTAGCGGTCTTTTACCGTAAAAATAGAAAAAGCGCTCTCAGCACCACCAGCACCGATAGCGGTTTGACTGGGTTTGAAGTATTGTTTCAACTGGAGGTGGGCAAGTGGCACGTCCCAAAAAACGCATTGAGGATACCGGGATACAGCGGGCGGCGCTATATATCCGCGTCTCGACCGAAGAACAGGCAATGCACGGCCTGTCTCTTTCCGCCCAGCGTGAAACGCTGACCCGCTATGTGCAGGAGAATCGTTTGCGCCTAGTGGACATCTACGCCGATGAGGGCGTTACCGCCCGGAAAAAGTACCGCAACCGGATACAGTTTATGCGGATGCTGAAGGATGTGCAAGAGGATAAAATTGACCTGATCTTGTTTATCAAGCTGGACCGTTGGTTTCGCAATATTGCCGACTATTATGAGGTGCAGAAAATTCTGGATGCTCATAATGTCCGCTGGATCGCTACAGAGGAAGATTACGATACCACTACGGCCAACGGGCGTTTGCATCTTAACATCAAACTCTCCATCGCGCAGGACGAATCCGACCGTACCTCGGAGCGCATTAAATTTGTCTTTGACAGCAAGGTAAAGCGTGGGGAGGTCATCAGCGGAAAGGTGCCGCTGGGTTACCGGATCGCGGAAAAGCGTCTTTGCCTGGATGAGAACACAGCCCCTGTCGTCCGAGATATTTTCGACCGCTATCTAATTCTGCGTTCTATGCGGTCACTGCGGCAGTATATGATGGATCAGCATGGTCTTGTGTATTGTTACAGCGGCATCCGGGCCCTGCTCAGCAACGAACGCTATATAGGTCGTGCGCATGGACAGGATGATTTTTGCCCTCCATTGATTGACGCAAATATCTTTTCCCAAGTCCAGCAGCTAATGTCGGAACGAGCGCAGCGCAACAGTCATCTAAAGGCAAGTCAGGTCTATCTGTTTACCGGCCTTGTCTACTGTGCAGAATGTGGGAACCGTCTCAGCGCCCATACCGTTTCTCAAAAGTACATCTATTACCGCTGCACAAGATATGAAAAGCTGCACATGTGCAACCACAAAAAAAGAACGAGCGAACTCGTTCTTGAAGATTGGCTGCTACATAACCTGCTTCCACAATTCGCGCAGTACAATCTTGACCTGGAAACAAGGGCGACTCAGCCCCAGAAAAAAATTGACGAAGCCAAGATCAAGAATAAAATGGAAAAATTAAAAGATCTCTATCTCAATGACCTGATTGATCGTGATGTCTATGAGCGCGACTACACTGCCTTGCGGGATGAACTGCGAGCCGCCTCCGACACCATAGCAACACTCCCCCAGCCCGTTGATTTGGATGAATTGGCAAACACGTTGTCACTTTACTCCGAGTTATCCAAACAGCATAAGAAGGAATTTTGGACCCGCGTCATTGGCAAGATTATTATCACGAATGGAGATCATTTTTTTGTCACCCCAATTTCGCCATAATTATATTAACCAACAGGAAACTGGCCGGGCAAAACGGTGACAAACGCGCAGGGGCGATACCGGCGCGGCGGGCAGGACTATCTGCTGGTGGACCTGCCTGGAGCGTACTCTTTGCTGGCCCATTCGGCAGAAGAGGAAGTGGCGCGGGATTTCATCTGCTTCGAGGAGCCGGACGCAGTCATCGTGGTCTGCGACGCGACCTGCCTCGAGCGAAATCTGAATCTGGCGCTCCAAACACTGGAAGTCACACCGCGTGTGGTGCTCTGTGTCAATCTGCTGGATGAAGCAGGAAAAAAGCAGATCCAGATTGATCTTCCCCGGCTCTCCCGGCGGCTGGGGGTTCCGGTGATTGGAACGAGTGCGCGGAGCAGCAAAGGGTTGGAACAGCTCACCGGTGCGGTCGAACGGATATGCCGTAAGCCCCCGGACACAAAGCCGCTGCGCATGCGGTACCCAGAAGCGGTCGAGCGGGCGCTGGGGCTGTTGGTTCCGGTTCTGGAGCCGCTGAATCTCAAAAAACTCCCTGCCCGCTGGATTGCGGTCAAACTGCTTTCGGAGGATACACAGCTGCTTGCGTCGATCGACGCGTACTTAAAAATCCAGCTCCGAATGCATCCGGAAGTCCGGGACGCACTTGAGGAGGCACAAAGGCATCTGACCGAAGAGGGTATCGCGCCCGAAAAATTCCGGGATATGGTGGCGGCATCGGCTGTTCTGTTGGCCGAAGAGCTCTGCATGGATACCGTATCCTACCAGAAAGCCAGCTGTCACGACCGCGACCGGGCGCTTGACCGGCTGCTCACCAGCCGCGCTACCGGAATCCCAGTGATGCTCCTGCTGCTCGCCTTTGTTTTCTGGTTAACGATTGCTGGCGCGAACGTCCCCTCCCGCCTGCTCTCCGACCTGCTTTTCCAAGGACAGGGGATACTCGCGGAAGCGCTGTCCTGGGTGGGCGCCCCGCCCTGGCTGAACAGGATGCTTACGGATGGGGTCTATCGAACACTGGCGTGGGTGGTCTCGGTCATGCTGCCTCCCATGGCAATTTTTTTCCCGCTTTTTACTTTGTTGGAGGATTCCGGATATCTCCCCCGCATCGCCTTCAATCTTGACAAAGGCTTCCAACGGTGCCGCGCTTGCGGGAAACAGGCGCTCACCATGTGTATGGGATTTGGATGCAACGCTGCAGGGATCACCGGCGCCCGAATCATCGACTCGCCGCGCGAACGGCTGATCGCGATCATCACCAACAATTTCGTCCCCTGCAACGGACGGTTTCCCACCCTCATCTCGATTATCACAATGTTTTTCATCGGCAGCGCTTCCGGACTTGGAGCAAGCCTCCTTTCCGCCCTGCTGCTGACCGGCATCATCCTGCTTGGCGTGTTGATGACCTTTGCTGTCTCGTTTGTACTCTCCCAAACCATCCTCAAGGGGGTCCCCTCCTCCTTTACACTCGAGCTGCCCCCCTACCGGCGTCCGCAGATCGTCCAGGTGATTGTGCGGTCGATTTTTGACCGTACCCTGTTTGTTCTTGGGCGTGCAGCAGCGGTCGCTGCACCTGCTGGCCTGCTGATCTGGTGTATGGCCAATCTGACGGTCGGCGGACAGAGCCTTCTGGCACACTGCAGCGGATTCTTCGACCCGTTTGCCCGCCTGCTGGGGCTGGATGGAGTGATCCTGATGGCATTCATCCTAGGATTCCCAGCGAATGAAATCGTGGTACCGGTTATGTTGATGGCCTATCTTTCGACTGGGAGCCTAACCGAAATCAACGACCTGACACAACTGAAAACCCTGCTGACCAGCCAAGGCTGGACCTGGCTGACCGCTACCTGTACGATGCTGTTTTCCTTGCTGCACTGGCCCTGCTCGACAAGCTGCATGACCATCTATAAGGAAACCCACAGCATCCGGTGGACGCTGGTTTCGTTCTTGGTACCGACCGTGATCGGCATGGTGATCTGCGGTACAGTTGCGGGGGCGGCCCGCCTGTTCGCGCTGACGTGAATGGCAGACAGGGATTCTGCTACGTGCGGTTTAGTTTGGTACATTCAGGACGATTATTTATGTTAGAAAGATGTGGAACAGATGTTGTGTTGAACACAAAGGGAGGGTTGAGGAATGAAGGTTCAGTCCAGTATCCAGTATTATCCGCCCCGGATCTCGGTGAAGGAGCAGGAGAAAAAGACACAGAACCCTGTGTCGCTGTCCGCTGATGAGCAACAGAAAAACCTGCTTTCCCAGCTGAAAGAGCAGGAGGAGGCCCGGGAGAAATCGCAGGCACAGATGATGCAGGCCGCGATGGGCAAAAGCAGTGGTGGGAAAGTCTCAGTTTCCACCAGTTCACAGAACTCGGTCGGGGAGCTTGCCACCATGCTTGCGAATGCGCAGAGTACGATGGATGTCCAGCGGGTGATCTCCAAGGGAATGATGGCATTGGCGGGTTTGAAGATGGCGCAGCCGCTCGCGGAGGGCAAACAGAAGAATAAGATCACAGCACAGATCCGCCGGATTGAAAAACTGCTCAAGCGTTCGCGCAACAAGATCCGGCATCTGAACAAAGAGGCCGAACTGGAGCGGAAGCAGAAGAAGGCTGAGAAGGCACAGGAGGAGCAGAAAGCGCACGCCCAACGGGAAGAACTGAAAAGCCGCCGGAACAAGCGCCGGCGGGACGAGACGCGGTATGCTCAGAAGGAGGTTTCCAAAGACGCACAGGAGCGTCAGGAAGCCATGCTCGAAGGGATGGCCGGAGCAGTCGGAGGATCGTCCCCAGCGGTGGCTCCGGTTGCTGCTCCTGTGGCATCCGCCCCGGTTGCTGCCGAAGTTCCTGTTGGGGCGGATATGGCTGCGGCGGATGTCCCGGCCGTATCCATGGATATTTCTGTTTGACCCTTGCGCAGTCTCAGGGAACAGCTGCTCCTGGTATCTTTCATCCCTGAATGGGAGGTAAGAAGTACGGGACTACAAGCAGGAACATCTGGCACATGGGGAAACCGAACTGCATGGTGGTGTTCTGCCCGGCCAGCTTCCTTATCCGGAATGGCTTGCGCTCGTAGAACGCAACGCTGTCTTTGAGGCGGTCTCCCCCAGACGGGGGGCTTCCACCTTTTTTGCAGTGCGGCTTTCAAACCACCGGCTGATTGAAACGGTAAACATCCGGCACACCTTAAATGAGTATCTGCGGCAATATAGCGGCCATATTGGATACGGGGTGCGTCCCTGCGAGCGAGGCAAGGGGTATGCCGGACAGATTCTGCGGCTGTCATTGAAATTTGCCTGTTCGGTCGGCCTGCACCGTTTGATGCTCGTCTGCGACAAAAACAATCCTGCATCTGCGCGGACGATCCTTTCGAATGGCGGTATCCTGGAACGGGAATCTGCACATCCCAATGGAGAACCGATACAGATCTACTGGATGAAAAGACAGACAGCCCGCTCTAATCCGGAGCGGGCTGCTTTTCTATCCCAATCAGCGGGAATTCCTGAACGACATCATTCCGAAGGCAAGCAGGAGAAATCCACAACAGATCAACACCGCGTGTCCGGCGAACAAGCGGCAGCAGAAGGTACCAAGCGCTGCCCCGCCGATAAATGACAGGATGATCCCGCAGTAATGCAGGCTCTCAGTACGCCGGGAAGGGTCGCCAGTGGTCCAGAATAGGTAAAACCGCTCGGCGGCTGAGCGCAGGTTCCCGGTGCACATGGTGGTTGCAGCAGCGTTTCCCAGAATCTTACGGAATCCCTCGACCTGCATGGCACAGAGCAATGAGATCATAATGTTGGCGGCAGAGTCCCAGCTCCCGAGCGGCAGAAAGGCAACAATGACCAGAAGTACCATCTCCACTGCAACCACAAGCTGGCGCCAATGGATGGCCTGGCAGTTTTGAAACCGGGATCTGATCCACTCGGTCAGCAGAACCCCGCAGAGGAACGCCAGAATCGGCAGCAGGTAGTAGGAAGCCTTGAGGAACTCCCCTTGGGCGGCAGAAAGCCCAAGCAGAACGATATTACCGGTCTGTGCATTGGCAAATACGTGCCCGCGCAGCAGATAGGTGTAAGCATCCAGAAATCCGCCCACCACAGCGAGCAGAACTCCCACCGTGAGCGAATCCGACATCTGTTTTTGTTTCAGTTTTTGTCCCATAAGACGTTGTAGAATGAAGCCTGTCCCACAAGGGGGCGGTTTTTTCATTCTTTCTCCTTTCTTCAAAAACAGGATATAGCGGGGGCCGCCACCCATACCGTTCAGAGACATCCCTGAAATTGGGAGCTGATGGATGCCAGTCTAAAAAATACAGCAAACATGCCGCGGGCAGAAATTTCTGCCCACGGCAAACAGAAGAGAGTCCCCCTTTATCCTGCGCGCTCCATATCATGGTAGCAGCGCTGCATCGTCATGGCCTCCTGGCCCAGACGCGCAGTCTCCATGTCCAGCCGGATCAGCTTGTCCGATGTATACGGCACCTTACCGGCGATCAGGCGTTTCATCTGTTTGCGATTGCGGTCAATTTTTCTCCAGTTCCCTTCGATTCGACAAGCAATCAGCCATAATACCAATTTCTTCAATTTCCGCATTCCTATATACCTCCTATACATGCAACCTTTTTATATTCGCCAAAAACATGAAAAAACCGGTTATTTCCATGTGACAAGCTTCACCCTGTCTGCATTTTGACTTAGAAGTCAAACCAAAGCCTCTTTCTTCCTCAACATTTCGTTTCTTCCACAGCATTCGCGACGGGACCATGGACCTAAAAATCGTTTCTTCTGAAGCTGTTTGCTTCTGTCTGAAGGCCTCTTGCATGTTTATTATATACAAGAGCGGTGTCATCTCTTGTCGAAAAAACGGACTATTCTATATTTTTCTCGCTACATCCCTAAAATTCGAGGTTCATTTTCCCTAAAAAGCTCGAATTTTGCAATATTTAAGATTCTTTATACAATCTGGCAAATTTGGCCATCAATTTTTTGGTGCCAACGCTTCCAAATGCGACCTCCAGCAGATGGTCATTTCCCATCGGCGTGACCGAAAGAACCGTCCCCTCTCCAAAAACCTTGTGGCTGACCCGGTCACCCGTACGGTAGGAAATCTCAGGTTGATTCTCCTGCTGGGAACGGGGCATACCGCCTCCAATCCCGATCAGCTTATCGGTCGGATTGACCCGCTGCCTGCGAACGGTGGGCTGTTTCTGCGGTGCCGCCTGCCGCTGCAAAACCGCATCGGTCAGCTGGGTCAGCTCCCCGGGGACTTCGGCCAAAAAACGGGACGGACGGTTCCGCATTGTCTGCCCAAACAGCATCCGTTGTGCAGCGGTTGAAAGATAGAGCCGCTTTTTTGCCCGGGTGAGTGAAACGTATGCGAGCCGCCGTTCCTCCTCGATTTGGGCCGGATCGAACATCGACTGCACACCTGGGAAGATTCCTTCCTCGATCCCCGCAACAAACACATGGTCAAATTCCAGCCCTTTTGCCGAGTGCATCGTCATCAGCACCACATTGTCCGCAGTCGGATCGAACTTGTCGATATCGGTATAAAGCGAGATTTCCTCGAGAAAACCGGCCAGAGTCGGCTCTGTGTTCTCCTCTTCATATCGGTTCATGGTGGACTTCAGTTCCTCGATGTTCTCAAGACGGGTCTGTCCTTCAAATCCTTCCGCTTGAAGCATCCGCAGATAGCCGGTATCCTCGAGCAGGGTGTCAAGCAGTTCTCCCAAGGGGCAGGTGTCCGCCAGCTCCATTAGACGATGGATCATCTGCCCGAACTGCATCAGATCGGATGCCCGGCGCGCGAGCGGTTCATATGTATCCGCATGGTCCACCACCTCAAATGCCGATTTTCCCGATTCGGCGGCAAGTTCGAGCACCATGTTTACAGTCCCGTCACCAATCTTTCGTTTCGGCTCGTTGATGATCCGGCGCAGACGCAGGGTATCCGCCGGATTGTGGATCAGGCTGAGATAGGCGACAATATCTTTGATCTCCTTACGCTCATAAAACCGTACGCCGCCGATAATCCGATACGGGATGCCCGCTTTGACCATCCCCCGCTCCAGCATCTGCGCCTGCGCATTCATCCGGTAAAGAACCACATGGTCGGCATAATGCGCCCCATTTTTGACATTCTCGGAAATCCGGTCACAGATATGCTGCGCCTCTCCGTTTTCGTCTATTGCCCGGTAAACGTCGATCGGCTCGCCGGTTCCGTTCTCTGTCCAGAGGGTTTTGCCCTTACGTTCGGTGTTGTTCTCGATCACCGCGTTTGCCGCATCTAGGATGGTGCTGGTACACCGGTAGTTCTGTTCCAGACGGATTACTCGTGCGCCCGGGAAGGTGTCCTCAAACTGTAGGATATTTTCGATCGTCGCTCCCCGGAACTTGTAAATACTCTGGTCATCATCGCCTACCACGCAGAGATTTCCGCTGTGGGACGAAAGCAACCGCACCAGCTCAAACTGGGCACGATTGGTGTCCTGGTATTCGTCTACCATCAGATAGCGGAACCGGTTGCGGTAATGCTCCAGCACCTCGGGAAACTGCTGGAAGAGCTGGACAGTCAGCATGATGATGTCATCGAAATCCACCGCATTTGCTGCCCGCAGCTGCTGCTGATAGATTCGATAGACCTTAGAAGCCACCTGAAGCCGGAAGTCCTCCCCTGCCGAATCCGCAAAATCTTCCGGCGTTTTCAGCTCATCCTTGGCGCGCCCGATCGTCGAAAGAACCCCCTTCGCGGAGAATTTTTTCTCATCCAGATTCAGTTCCTTGAGTGCGGCCTTGACCAGTCGCACCGAATCATCAGTGTCATAGATCGTGAAGCTGCTCGAGTAGCCCAGACGGTCGATTTCGCGGCGGAGGATGCGCATACAGGCCGAGTGGAAGGTCGAAGCGTTTACCTCATCCGCGAGCGAGCCAAGCATCGCGGAGAGCCGCTCCCGCAGCTCCCCCGCAGCCTTATTCGTGAACGTGATCGCCAGAATGTTCCAAGGCATGACCGCTCGGTTCTTAATCAGCGAGAAAGCCCGCTCCATCTCCCAGTTTTCTCCTGCTGCATATTCCTCCAGAAAGGACACATCCTCCTCGGTGATCCCCTCGGGCATCCAATCGCTATGATAGGCGTTCCCAAACTGCACCATATTTGCAATTCGGTTGATGATAACGGTGGTTTTGCCGCTTCCCGCCCCCGCGAGGATCAGAACTGGCCCATCCACCGCAAAGACCGCCTCCCGCTGCCTGTCGTTCATCCGTTTGAAAAAGTCGTCTATGATCTCCTTTTTGACTTTGATATATCGCGCTTTTAACTGTAAATCCATTCTCTTTCCCTTCCAAGCTGCATCTAAATTTTAAAGCCTGTTTTCTGCCTTTCTTTCAAAATGCTTCCGCACCTGAAAAGCCCCCGCTTATCGTCCAAACGTGCTTCACCAGTGAGCCGTATTTTACGCCCAGCTTGCAGAACGGTTGCGTTCAAAATGTTTCGCTGCGGCTCGCAGTAGAAACTACGATTTTGCAAAGCAGGTCCCTGTCAAAGTCCACGCAAGAAAACACGCCGCGGATGCATTCTGCATCCGCGGCATCGTCTTTTTTTACAGGACAGATTATTTCAAAACCGCAAGCAGGACGCCGGCAGCAACTGCCGAACCGATAACACCCGCAACATTCGGACCCATTGCATGCATGAGCAGGAAGTTGGTGGGGTTCTCCGCCTGGCCGACCTTCTGAGAAACACGCGCTGCCATCGGAACCGCAGAAACACCAGCCGAACCGATCAGCGGGTTGATCTTGCCGCCCGAGAGGACGCACATCAGTTTGCCGAGCAGGACACCGCCCGCAGTACCGCACGCAAACGCACAGAGGCCCATTGCGACAATGCCCAGCGTTTTCAGGTTCAGGAAGCTGGCGGCGTTCGCAGTCGCACCGACGGTGACGCCGAGGAAGATGGTGACAATATTCATCAGCTCATTCTGGGCCGTTTTGGAAAGACGATCGGTGACGCCCGACTCTTTAAACAGGTTGCCCAGCATGAGCATACCGATCAGCGGGGTGGTATCCGGAACCAGGAAGGAAACGACCATCGTAACCAGGACCGGGAAAATCAGCTTCTCGATCTTGGAAACCGGACGGAGCTGCTCCATCTTGATCATACGCTCTTCTTTGGTGGTCAGCGCCTTCATGATCGGCGGCTGGATGATCGGGACAAGCGCCATATAGGAATATGCTGCAACCGCAATCGAACCAAGGAGATGCGGGGCAAGCTGTGTTGTCGTGAAGATCGCAGTCGGACCATCCGCACCGCCGATGATACCGATCGAACCGGCTTCCGCAGGTGTAAACCCGATGCAGAGCGCGCCAAAGAACGCGAGGAAGATACCGAGCTGCGCCGCCGCACCCATCAGGAAGCTCTTGGGGTTTGCAATCAGCGGACCAAAGTCGGTCATACAGCCGACGCCGAGGAAGATCAGCGGCGGGTAGATGCCCAGCTTGACGCCCAGATAGAGATAATCGAGCAGACCGCCTGTCTCAGCGAGCAGCGACCAGTCGATATGCCCTGTTTCGTTGATAAAGATCAGGGTATGATAAAGGTTTGCGTTGGGGATATTGGTCAGAAACATACCGAATGCAATCGGCAGAAGGAGAAGCGGCTCAAATCCGCGGCCGATCGCAAGATACATCAGTACAAACGAGACGAGAATCATGAGCGCCTGCCCAAACGACAAGCTGGTAAAGCCGCAGTTTTGGATCAGCGTGCCTACAGAATCCAGAAAAATTGCAAACATGTTGTCAGTCCTTTCAACAAATTCATTCAAGATTGATTAAAACGGCTGCGTATTCTGCATCAGACCCGCCTGTGCCCATGCGGGACGCCCACCCTTTACCTGCTGGTGCTGGGGAGCTGTGCCAACAACCGGAGCCGCATTCTGAATGCTTTGCAGGACATACCCACCGGATTCTCCTGCACCCATCGCCTCAACTGCCGCCGCAATGACTGCCACAATCTCATCGCCGATCCCGTCTTCCACAACTGGGACTGGCGCTGCCTTGGGTGCCGGAGCAGCGGGGGCAGAGGGAGCTGCCGCCTTTGGGGCCGGAGCTGGCGCCGCTTTGGGCGGCTCGGACGGTTTGGGCTTATTCGATGCCGCTGAAAAGAACCTTCCAAACAGGGCGACAATCCCCCAAAGCCCGACCAGCGCAGTGAATACGACTACGAGTCCGGTAAAGATTACCGCACCTGCCAGGGTAAAATCGATGCTCATAATCATTCTCCTTACCTTTATAAAGTTATACGAACAAAAATCGAAACTACGCTTAGTATACTATATTCTCTTGGTTTTTGCAATCGGTTTTGTGCCAACTTATGAAAAAATCTTAACAAACTTTTCACGGAACCGCAAAAAACGCCGCATATCCTTGCATTTCCCGACAAATCGCTGTATACTTGGTTTGCCAAAAAATTTTTATTCTTTTAGGAAGGGATTTTCATGAAAAAAATGCTTTGCCTGCTCTGCACAGCCCTAGCGGCCCTAAATACAGGATGCAGCAGCCCCGGCTCCGCTCCAGACCTCTGCCGCGAACCGCCTGCCGCTGATTTCACCCAGATGTTCGGTGCGCTCGATGCGCTGCCCGAAGCATGGGACGACGGTACCCGTGACCTGCGCAGCACCGATCTGCGGTCGGCGGACCTCTCCGGGGAGCTGGACGCACTCCTCCTTTCGGACTTTGACAGCCAAACACTTTGGCCGGACACTCTGCCGGACGGGTTCGACCCTGCTGCTGTGATGGAACAGGGCAAAAACCCGGGGTTGGGGGTGCGCGCCCTGCATGAAAAAGGGATCACCGGGAAAGGAGTCGGAATCGCGATCATTGACCAGACCCTTCTGACCGGGCACCAAGAGTATGCCGACCGGCTGCGCTGCTACCGGGAATATGGGCCGGTCTCCTCAAGGGCAGGTGCACAGATGCATGGGGCGGCGGTCGCTTCGATCGCGGCCGGGAAAACGGTTGGGGTCGCGCCGGACGCCCTGCTCTATTTTTTTGCGTGTGACAGTTCCTCCGAGGATGGAGAACCCGACCTCACCCTGCGCGCGCAAACGGTCGATGATATCATCGCCCTGAACAACACGCTTCCGGCTGGGGAGAAAATCCGTGTGATTTCGATGTCACGTGGTTGGATGCCGGATACCCGGGGTGCTGCCGAGATGCAGGCCGCAGTAAAACGTGCACAGGAAGCGGGGATCGCATTTGTCTACGTGGCGGATAATGACCCGCTGCTGCCGTTTATGGGAAGCGGCCGCCTTCCACTTGCCGACCCGGAGGCCCCTTCCAGCGTGCGTCCGGGCATGTTCTGGGAACCGTATCTCTTTGAAGAAGATGCCCAGGACTACAGCGGCCAACTGCTGATCCCGATGGACCGCCGCGCCACTGCCTCCCCCACCGGTGAACAGGACTATGTTTTCTATAACAACGGCGGCATGAGTTGGGCGGTTCCGTATGTTGCGGGGCTGTATGCGCTCGCCTGCCAGGCACAGCCCGGCATCACCTTTGAGCTGTTTGTACAGGCACTGCAAGAGACTTCACGTCCCGCCACACTGGAGCGGGACGGTAAAACCTATTCGTTTGGAAAAACCATCGACCCTGCGGCGATGATCGAACAGGTGTCCGTATCCTAAGAAATCCCGTTCCTCTATAATAAAAAACCTCGCCGCTGGCGAGGTTTTTTTGCAGGCTGAACACTTATACTCACTTTAAGTGCTGCTATATCCCTGACAGGCGAGCAGGACATATCTGGTGAAGTAATCGCGGGAAGCATAGCTGCTTTGTGGGCCGGGGCTGGCAATCACTGTCACAAGATTCAAAGAGGGCACAACAAAAATATACTGCCTCCATGCACCAAAAGCATAATAAGTGTCCGTATTCCCGAAAGAACGAATCCACCACTGGTAACCGTAGGCCCCTGTTCCGTCACCGGCGCCGTTGTTTTTGACGGTGGTGGATTCTGTCACCCAGTCTGCCGGAACGAGCTGCTGACCATTCCAGATTCCGCCATCCAAAAAGAGCTGGCCGAACTTTGCCGCATCCCGGGCAGACATGATCAGTCCATTTCCACCATCGGCGATCCCCTGCGGATCGGTCCCCCAGATAACGCTCTCCATCCCCATGGGGTCAAACAGCTTCTCTCTGGCATAATCAGCCAGACCCTTGCCGGTAACCCTCTCCAAAACAGCTGCCAGCAGATGGGTGTTGCCGGTGCTGTAATTGAATACGGTTCCGGGGGCGTAGACCAGTCGACGGCCTAAAATATAGTCCACCCAGTTATCCGCCGAACGGAATTCCCCCCAGTTGCTGTAGCTTCCGCCCCACTCATACCATTCCAGCCCTGAAGTATGGGTCAGCAGATGCCGCAGGGTAATCTGCTGCTTTCCCTCGTCCTCCAGCTCCAATACCTGGGGAAGATAGTCAGAGAGCAGATCGTCCACACTGCCAATATAGCCTTCCTCCATGGCGATCCCAAACAGAGCACTGGTCACTGACTTGGAGGCGGAATGAAAGGCATAGGCGCTGTCCTCGTTATCCCCTTCCTGGTAGAATTCATCGACAATAACCCCATCTTTTGCTGTCAGCACCGTGTAGACCGGCGCCCCTGTCAGGGCTATGTGCATCTGCTCCAATAAGGCAGGGTCCATGCCGTGGTTTTCCGGTGCATCAAACTGCCAGCGATTGTCTGGTTCTGGCTCCGGCGGCGGTTCCGGGCTGGACTCCGGTTCCCGAGCCGCTGCCGGTTCAGAGGCTATGGAGGTGCTCTCTGCGGACGGCGTGTCGGACGCATCGGAGGAGACTGGGGAAGAATGAGCGCAGCCTGACAGCAGGAGCGCCACTGCCATTAGAGCGGCAAAAAATGATTTCATGACAAAAGGTTCCTTCCTTTCACTCTGGTTATTTATCCCTCATCCGCTGGTCCGTAGCCCTCAAGTCCAAAGACCGGCGGGAGCGCGTTCAGCTCCATTTCCGGCAAAGGCCCGTTTTCTGCCTCCCAGGCAGCTATTTCAGCGGCGACTCTCTGGCGCAGAGTTTCCATGTCCGGCGCAGGGGAATCCGCAATAGGGAGTCTTTGTGGCGTGGGATAGTCCAAGGGACAGGAGGGAGCCGGAAAGGACTCCGCGATCTCCCGGTTCTGTTCCGCCGTCAATACACCGGCAGCTATGAGATTTTGCTCCCAGTGGTGGGAGGCAGCCATCGTCCTGTCCCCCCGAAGGAAGTATCTATAGCCTACCGAACCGCGACGGGAAATCGCGTCCTCCAACTGGCTGTCCAGATGGTACCACACCCCGTCAACTTTCACCAGCGTCCAGGCATGATCCACCGGATTTCCCTCTGCGGAATAGGTAAGCCCCGGCATATATGCGGCCTCCAGCCCCATCTCCCGCAGCAGCAGCGTGAGTGCGGCGGCATAGTCCTCGCACATTCCTACTCCAAACCGCAGCGGACCAATCGCCCGCTGCTCTATAAAAGGGATCGCTTCTGCCCCGCCGCCATGAACACGCCAGAGTTCAAGACCTATCGGTTCCCCTATCGACACATGGGTTATCAGGTAGTCGAAAGCTGCTTTTGCCTTCTCATATTCACCCATTCCCGGAGTGGAAAGCTCCGCTGCGATATCTGCTGTCAGCCCTTTCACATAGGGATGCAGCTGGGATACTCCTGCTTCTTCGGATTTCTCCGGTTCCCCCGCAGGCTCGGCAGGAGGCGAAACCACGCGCAGGATGGCATGTCCGTCCATGCTGTCCGGGGGCAGACCGCCGGAGCTTGGCACATCCTCCGGGCCGGTGCATCCGGTTGACAGAATGGAACCGAGCAAAAGGACTGCGAGAAAACCCTTGATTCGCTGTTTCATATGGCGGATTCTCCTGTCTGCTGTAGAATGAGGCCCTTTATCAGAGTACACCTTGGAGTCTGCTCGAAGTCAAGACCGGAATCGTAAACCTCCAGTAAAGATTCCATGAAAAAAAGATGAACAGAGCAATCTGCTTCCAGGTCAGCAGTCCAATCCGCTTCTACAGCGTGTCTCTCCGCAGTCCGGGCTTGCAGGTTTACGCTGTATACATTATAATAGGCCATATAACAAACCTGCAACATGCAGGAAAATCCAGATGAACGACTGACAGGAGAGATGATTTTGGGACAGGAAAATATGACATTCCGTTTTGCACAAAAAGAAGACGCTGCGCTGATCCTGCATTTTATCCGGGAGCTGGCGAAATATGAAAAGCGACCGGACCAGGTCTTTGCGACCGAAGAGATGATTACCGAATGGCTGTTTGAAAAAGAGCGGGCCGAGGCATTCTTTCTCGTTGTGGATGGAAAAGAGATCGGTTATGCGCTCTTTTTCCATAATTTCTCGACCTTCTCCGGTCGAGGAGGCATCTACCTTGAGGATTTGTATGTCGATCCAGACTTCCGGGGGCGCGGATATGGCAAAGCATCCCTCCAGCAGCTCGCGCGGATCGCGTCTGAGCGAGGCTGCAACCGGATGGAATGGACCTGTCTGGACTGGAACAAGCCCAGCCTGGACTTTTACCAGTCACTCGGTGCGCATCCCAAAGAGGGCTGTGTCGCCTTCCGTCTGGAAGGGGATGCGCTCAACAAGCTAGCCGAATAGGGACGGATAAAACATGTTGAAAAACCATCTCCAGCCTCCTGGTTTAGTCAAAAACAGGACATAAGACTGGTGCCTCTGATCCTAAAATTCAAGGCTTCCCTGTATGGAAGCCCTCTTGAGATTATCCCGCAAACAGAGTATAATAGTATCATAAAGAAGATAGTAATCTGCGGGGAGGGATTCTGATGTTGGAGAAAAAACGGGGATGGGCACTGATACTGTCTGTGGCGATCATGCTCTGCACAGTGTCTGTTTTCCTGTCGTCTGACGTATATGCACGCCGTGACAGTGGGTATGATCGTCCGAGTTACACGATTTCGTCTTTTTGGGAGCGGGTGATCGACCGGATTGCGGACGCCAGCCGCGGCGACCACATCCAGATAAACGCCGGGACGCGCACCACAATGCCCGCTGACGTGCTGCGGGAGATGAAGTACAGCGGGACGACCCTCTCGATCAAGCGGTCGGGCAAGTCCACGATCGTGATTCGTTCCTACGAGATCGGGCGGATTCCGAACAGTAAGAATTATTACACCCTTAGCTCGCTGGCAGCGGTCTACAGGACGGTGGGGACTGGCACGACCAGCCGCGCCTCCTCTTCGTCTTCGTCACAGGAGTTTGAATATCCCGAGTTCGAGTATCCCGAATATGAATATCCCAGCGCCGCACAGAGTCCCAGATATGCTGTACCGGTACAGACGCCAAGCGTGAGTGCTCCCTCCAGTTCGAGCAGCTTGACAGAGTCCAGCTCCTCCTCTTCTATACCGGAGAGCAGTTCTGAACCGGCCTCCTCTTCTGAATCCGAAGCTTCTTCAAGCAGCTCCGAACCAGACCCGGAACCGGTACCCCCACCTGATCCGGAGCCACCCAGCACGCCCGACCAGCCCGCTGCACCAGCGGTGACCGTAAACGGCCTGGTTCAGAATCCCCTTGCGCCGCTAACCTTTCTCTTCCTCCTGCTTTCGGTGATGTCCACTTCCGGACTGATTGCGGCAGTGGCAACTTTCCTGCTCTGGAAAAGGCGTAGGCGGGTCTATTGATCCCAAAAACAGAAATTTAGATGGATTTCATAAAATCTTCACATTCTCTTGACTTTTTTTGGTTCTTCTGTTACCATATGAGATAGGAAGAGAGTGGCAGAGGGCGAAACGCCCATGAAAATGCTTATCTTCATATCCTCACCCCCCTATTGAGGAGCGGGCTGTAAACAGTTTCGTTTGCAGCCCGCTTCTCATCTTTTGGAGAACCGTTACCGTTCTTCCTCAATCTTGATCTTATCCCGCGCAAATTCCAGTGCCATCCCGATCACCTCGTTGCGGCTCCGATTGGTCTGCTGCGCAAGGCGGTCGTAAAAATCGACCAAAGATTTGTCAATGCGGATGCTGAACATGACCGGTTCGGTGCGTTTGGAGATTTTCAGTTCGTCCATCTTTGCCACCTCAAAATTCAACGGTTTTCTACTTAATATTATGACTAAAATTCAGTAGAATAAAATGTCTAATTTTGTTTTGTTTATTAGTTGAATTTTAAACTAAAATTGATATATAATAAGCATCGATAAACATGGAGTCGTCCTGTCTGCATCCAGAAATGCCCATTTTTAACTCGATCTTTACGGCCTGCAAGCCGGTTTTTAACCGTGTTATCCGGCCCGCAGGGTACTAGCGCCTCTCTATTACATCCCCAAGCACCGTCCACATGTCTTGGGTAAATGCCACCTTGTTCTCAGATGAAAAACTGTCCACGCATTCTTACAAAACTCGATCAAAAAAATTTCTTTTTTTGAAGTTTTTATGTGGGATGGCTCGTTTAGTTCTATGGAGCCAAAAAAAGAAACGGTTTTTTGAAAAAATACTTGCATTTTCAGTGGTTATGTGTTATATTTTTCTGTATTAAGCAGAATAGTACACTTGATACAAAAATCCATACATAGCAAGGAGCGGAAACGATGAATGAAACGACGGATAAGCTGGACTATCAGGAAGTGGTACCTGTCGAGACGCAGGCGGCGGTCACTGCAAGCCAACAGCAGGAGATCGCGCGGTTTACCCGAAAAAAGCCGAAGAAGAAAAAGATCATCATTGGTGCGGTCGTCATCGCGGCGGTCGCCATTGGCGGCGCGAAGATCCTTCTGGCGAAGCCACCGGTCCCGGCGGTGACCACCGTGGGCCTCGAGCGGCGCGAACTGGTGAACCAGGTCGGCGTTTCGGGGGTGGTTGAGAGCGCGCAGGGGATGCAGGTCTATTCAACCGTCTCAAGCACTGTCAATACCGTCAACGTCAAGGTGGGGGACCGGGTCAGCGAGGGGGATGTCCTTGCCCAGCTCGATACCACCGATCTCGAACTGGATATTGCACAGCAGCAGTCCAGCATCTATAAACAGGCACAGCTTGGCCAGCTTGAGCTGGAAGCGGCGCAGCGGGAACGGGACTATCTCGACAGCGACCTCCAGGAGGATATGGACAGCCAGCTGGTGTCGGCCGAGCACGCGCTTGATGCGGCGCAGCGGGAACTGAATGATGCGCGGCGCGATCTCAAAGACAACAAGGACGACATCGACTTTGCGGAAGAGGTCCTTCTTGATCTCGAGCGCAAGCGGGACCGCGCCGAGGATGCGCTCAAAAAGGTGGAAAAGGAACTGAAAAAGGCCCAGCAGAACGGTACCGTGACCCCTGAACTGGAACAGCGGGTTGAAACTGCGCGGGATAATTACATGAAAGCGGCGACCGAGTACCACGAAGAGGACACCAGCTTCGATGGGGACTACAGCATGTACACCAAGCTCTATCGCCAGGCGCGTACCGCATATGAGACAGCGCTCTCCAACTATGAGATCGCCAAACAGAACGCGGGACGCCGGCTGGAAAATTCGGAGGACGCAATCAGACGCGCCCGCCTGAGCGCCGACCAGAGCGCCGCACAATACACCCTCAAGCAGCTCCAGAACCGGCTGGAGGATTCAACCATCAAAGCACCGATTGCAGGGACTGTCACCGCTGTCTATGCAAAAGAGGGCGGCCAGGGCAGCGGGCTCCTGTTCGTGATCGAGAACACCGACGATCTCGTGGTCAAAACCAAGGTCAAAGAGTTCGACATCGGTTCGGTCAAGGAAGGGATGTCCGCAGTCATCAAGTCGGACGCCACCGGCGATGAGGAATTCGAAGGCCGCATCGAGCGGATCTCCCCTGCTGCCAACAAGAATGCTGCGGGAGAGGTGCAGTCGAGCGGCTCGGTCGAGTTCGACACCGACGTGGCACTCCTTTCCAAGGACAGCGGCCTGCGGGTAGGCATGAACGTCCGCCTGAATATCATCCTTGACCGCAAGGAGAACGTATTTGCGGTACCGTTCGAAGCAGTGATCACCGATCCGGAGGGGAAAGAGATCGTCTATGCAGCGCGTCCAAACGCGGAAGGAAAGCTGATCGCGACCGCAGTTCCGGTCACCAGCGGGATGGAAACTGACTTCTATCTCGAAGTAAGCGGTGAAGGATTGCAGGAAGGCGACCTCATTATTTCGGATGCTGCAAGCATCACCGATGGGATGGAAGTGCAGGATCTTTCGAGCGCCCTCAATGCGGCAGCTGCGGTGAAATAACCATGAGCGACACCAAGATGACGGTTGCCGGCCAGTCGACGGCAGCCAGGCGTCTGATTATTGACATGAAGGGAATCGTCAAGCGGTTCTATATCGGACAGCCAAATGAACTTGAGATTCTCAAGGGAATCGACTTACAGGTTTACAAAGGGGAGTTTGTCTCGATCGTCGGCGCGTCCGGCTCGGGCAAGTCCACACTGATGAATATTATCGGCGCGCTCGACCGCCCGACCTTCGGCAGCTACCAGCTCGACGGGGTCCCGATGGGCGAGGTACCCGACGACATGCTTTCCGAAATCCGCAACTACAAGATCGGATTTGTGTTCCAGACCTTCAATCTCATCCCCCGCACCTCTGCATTGAGCAATGTGGAACTGCCGATGCTCTATGCGGGTGTACCGCGCTCCCAGCGCACCGCCCGGGCCAAGGAGCTGCTGCGGCAGGTCGAGATGGAGGATCGGATGAAGCATCAGCCCAACGAGCTTTCGGGCGGGCAGAAACAGCGTGTGGCGATTGCGCGCGCGATGGCCAACGACCCGGCGATCATCCTCGCGGACGAACCGACCGGTGCGCTCGACTCTTCCACCGGGCGGCTGGTGATGGACCTGTTCCACCGCCTGCACCGGGAACAGGGCAAGACCATCGTACTCATCACCCATAACCCCGAACTGGCCGAGGAGACCGAGCGGATCATTACGATCAGCGACGGGCAGATCGTCGGGGTGAAGAAAGGGGGCGGCGTGCATGTTTAACTTTAAGGAAAACATCTCGCTTGCGGTCAACGGCCTGCGTTCCAATAAGATGCGCGCCCTGCTCACCATGCTCGGCATCATTATCGGCATCAGCTCGGTTATTACGATCGTCACTGTGGGCGATTCGATGACCAAATCGATCACCGATGTGTTCAACGATATGGGCGCGAACAGCGTCCAGCTCTATATTATCGACCGGCCGGACGAGAACGGCAACACCAACTGGTCCCGCCCGTATCAGGAGGAGGACTACATCTCGGACGAGATGATCGACCAGTTCTTGGAAGCGTTTGGCGACCGGGTCGCCTGCTGGGCGGTTTCGGAAAGTGTTGGATACGGACAGGCGATCAATGGGCACAATAAGGCAGAGGCCCGGATACAGGGAGTGAATGCCAACGCGCTCGGGATCAATAATATTGATATCATCGCGGGCCACGACCTGAATGAACGCGAGGTCAGCGGCGAAAAGAGCGTCGCGGTGATCTCGGACAAATTCGTGGAAGATCTGTTTCCGGGTCTCCCTGTCCACGAAGCGCTCGGAAAAGAGATCAAATTACAGCTTTCCCAGGGAACCTACACCTTCACCGTAGTCGGGGTGTATCAGTATGAGGTCAGCGGCATGGCAGCAATGATGGGCGCCGGCAGCGTCACGACAAATATCTTCATCCCGGTCGGCGTCGCCAAGGATATGTCGCGGGATACGGACAGCGTCACGAGTGTTTATGATGGCTATTATGCAATGCAGATCAAGGGGAACGAAACGGTCACCGACAGCAAAGCGTTCACCGAGGAGATCGACAACTATTTCAATAACAAGCTCTACCGCAGCAACAAATATGTAATGGTGCGCGCCGAGAGCATGGACAGCATGATCGGGGAGATGACCAGTTCGCTGGATATGATTAAGCTGGCGATCTCGATCATCGCGGCGATCTCGCTGCTGGTCGGCGGTATCGGCGTTATGAACATTATGCTTGTATCGGTGACCGAGCGTACCCGTGAGATTGGCACCCGGAAAGCACTCGGCGCAAAAAATATCGCCATCCGCGTCCAGTTCATCGTTGAGTCGATGATTATCTGCCTCTTCGGAGGGGTCATCGGCGTGATTCTGGGCACCACCTTGGGCAGACTCGGTTCCACCCTGCTCGGCGCTCCCGGTTGGCCATCGGTGAGCATCGTGTTGATCGCGGTTGGCTTCTCAATGGGGATCGGCGTATTTTTCGGGTACTACCCCGCCAACAAAGCCGCTAAACTCGATCCGATCGAGGCCCTGCGCTACGAATGATTCTCTGGATTTCCCAGGAAATCACAGACAGCACCCCAAAACACCCCCGGCATTTTGCCGGGGGTGTTTGCTTCTATCGCTGAACAGAGGCCAGGCAGGGCGCATATTGGTTGCCCGCTATTTTTCCAAGACGCTTTCTTTCATCGCTGTGCAGCCAGCCGGGTGATCACACCATCCATAAGGCACCCCCTATGCAGAACCAATATATGAGCGGGGCTGTACCACACCCGAAGGCGGCAAAAGTCGGGGCAATGCATGGTACTGTTTCATTCCATCAAAAAGGATTGCCAGAAATGCGGCAATCCTTTTTGAGAGTTTTATGGAAGGTTAAAGAGAATTTCATTTTGGCTCACAGAAACGCGACACACTCGACTTCAACCAGCCCGCCCAGCGGGAGTTTTGCTACCTGCACACAGGAGCGGGCAGGATACTGACCGTCGAAATAGGATTGATAGACCTCGTTGACTGTGGAAAAATCGTCCATATTGGTCAGGAAGATGGTGGTTTTCAAAATTTTTCTGTAATCGCTCCCCGCTTCCCTCAGAATCGCACCCAGATTTTTCATCGAGCAATGCGCCTGCTCTTCCACTGTGGTGGCGAGCTTTCCCTCAACCGGATTGATTCCCAGCTGTCCGGAGCAGTAAATGATATTTTCCAGCTTGGTTGCCTGTACATAAGGCCCTACCGCACCGGGTGCGTTCTTCGTTGCAACGACCTGTTTCTCCATTATTTCACAACCTCTTTCCCTTTCTTCTTCAGGACCACACCGTTGCGTGTGCCGGTATGTTTGCCGTCCTTCACAGCCAGCTCGCCGTTGACCATGACATGCACGATCCCTTCTGGATACTGGATCGGGTCGGTGAAGGTACCCTTATCAATGACGGTTTCCGGGTTGAAGATGCACAGGTCTGCGTAAGCGCCCTCCCGGATTTCTCCGCGGTCGGTCATATTGAAGGTCGTTGCCGGTTTTTTGGTCATCTTATAGATGGCCTCTTCCAGCGTCAGCGCTTTGTCCTCACGCACGTATTTTCCCAGAATGCGGGGGAATGCGCTGTCAACGCCAATTTGAAATTGTAAGAAAACGCCGAAGAAATTTTGTAGTTTTTCGGCGGGGGGTAACAAAACTAAGCGTTTCCTTGCTCAAAAAGAGTGTTCACGATTTGCTGTTTCTGACGCATAAATTCCTTGCGTTCTTTCAGGCGGTAAGACTCACCCTTGATGTTGATAACAGTGCAGTGATGCAGGACACGGTCCAGGATGGCGGAGGCGATGGTGACGTCGGCAAAGACCTCGTTCCACTG
>NZ_QZEG01000169.1:0-1503 GCF_009917605.1 Anaerotruncus sp. 1XD42-93
GCATTATCACAAAAATGCTCTATCAATATCCCAAAATACCTATCACAAACAGAACTATCAAGCAAAAAACCCACTCGAAATAGAAAATCAATCTCCGCCACCTGTAATTTTCTCATCAAGTAACCCTCCCGGAATATTTTCTAAAGTCGCAGCCAAAACAGAAAAACTCTTAATCGCCTCCTTATATTCCATCCCCGCCACAGCAAGATTTACAATAATATTAGGAATCGTCATACCTGTACGTTCAGACTGCTGCTGAACATACTTTTCCAAATCCCCTCTTATATTGACTGTTGAACGCATCAAAATACACTCCTTTGCATCAATTATAAACAAATAAAGCTAATATGTCAAGATATACCAAACAAAAGCTAAACAAAAGTACCAAGCTACGAATCCTACACCATACCTGGCCAATCACAATCCTCCTACATGCTTTCCAAAAGCAAGACAAGGGCAAATATGAATGCCTTCGGCGGATGCGCCATCCGGCGCGCTAGACACAGGGTCAGCGACCCTGTACCCCTCCTCAATTCGTCCTAACTCTATGTCTTCTAGACTTCAAAAACGCCCCCATTATGTAGGCTGAATTATCACACAACAACGGAAACCAATCATCAAACCGATTGTGTCTAGCATAAACCAAGAGATCTTCCATCTCTAAAATATTTTGTTCTTGAACAAAGTCCATCATCTCTGCTATAAGGCTATAACGCTCAGATGACGACGGTTTTAGCAACGAAGCAATATCAACTCCACCGTGAGCAACAATGTCTCCTACACTATACTGTGCCTTCTCTGGATTATCCAAATGAGCCATATAACGAACTAACCCTTTAACCCCTCCGCACTTCTGAGGAACTGGAGCACTAAGCTTGTCCGTCAAATCCTTAACCTGTTCGAATGTCTTAACAGAATCATAAAGTAAAATAATATGCCAATGTGGTTTCTTAGACTTGCCATCTGCATCAATATCTTTATCATGCAATGGACTTTCTACCCACTCCAAATGCAAATCATCTATAATATCACGCCAATTACTTGGAGCACTTTCCGGATAGACAACACAGGTCCAATTTCGAGTACGGCCAACACGTTTCTCATCATATCTCCTATCTCTTTCCTGTTTTGACAAAAAATCACCCCTTTTAAGCGTCGGAACACGGAACACCCTAGGGGGTGTCGTAGTACCCCCTAGGGAATTTCCCGCCTAAATCATCTGTTAAAATGGTGCCGCGCACCCGCCCGCGTCCGCCGATCGGCGGGCGCGGACAGATGTGCGGCACCATTTTCAAAGGATAATTTATCCGCGTTCAATACCCTTGCATTTACTCCAAAAACTGTGCTAAACTAAAAAATAATGAGTTTTTACTCATTATCCGTATATCCCTCGGAAGTCAGCGCCGCCAAGCCAGGACTTCCGGGGGATTCTGCATTATCACAAAAATGCTCTATCAATATCCCAAAATACCTATCACAAACAGAACTATCAAGCAAAAAACC
>NZ_QZEG01000170.1:0-1499 GCF_009917605.1 Anaerotruncus sp. 1XD42-93
ACCAGCCGCTACACGATGGATTCCAAGGATTCTACGGTGCGCCGGTATCTGGCGCAGCGGGCGGAGCTGTTAGGGGCGATCCGTCTGCCCAACAATGCGTTTAAGGCCAATGCCGGAACGGAAGTGGTATCCGACATTATATTCCTGCAAAAACGGGACCGCCCTATCGACATTACACCGGACTGGACGCAGACCGGACAGACCGAAGAAGATTTTACCATCAACCGCTATTTTCTGGACCACCCGGAAATGGTGCTGGGCAGGCAGGAGCCGGAAAGCACCGCTCATGGCATGGATTACACCGTAAATCCCATTGAGGGATTGGAACTTTCCGACCAGCTGCACGATGCGGTTAAGTACATTCGCGGGACCTACCAGGAGGCCGAACTGCCGGAGCTGGGCGAGGGGGAAGAAATTGATACTTCTATCCCTGCTGACCCTGATGTAAAAAACTATTCCTATACCGTTGTGGACGGTGCGGTGTACTACCGGGAAAACAGCCGCATGGTGCGCCCTGACCTAAACGCTACCGCCGAGGCCCGTATCAAGGGTCTGGTGGAACTGCGGGACTGTGTGCAGAAGCTCATCGGCCAGCAGATGGACAGCTTTGTTTCAGATGCGGCAATCCGTGAAACACAGGCCGAATTGAACCGGCTCTATGACGCATTTTCCGCAAAATACGGCCTTATCAATGACCGGGGCAACCGGCTGGCCTTTGCCGATGATTCCAGCTATTATCTGCTCTGCGCCCTGGAAGTCATTGACGATGACGGGCAGCTGAAGCAAAAAGCGGATATGTTCACCAAGCGCACCATCAAGCCCCATCAGGCTGTTACTTCGGTAGACACCGCCAGTGAAGCCCTGGCTGTTTCCATCGCGGAAAAGGCAGAGGTGGATATGGCGTACATGGCGGAACTGAGCGGCAAAACCCAGGAGGAATTGGCGCAGGAGCTGCGGGGCGTGATCTTCCGCCTGCCCGGACCTTTGGCGGAGGGGGAATCACCCCATTATGTGACAGCGGATGAATACCTCTCCGGCAATGTGCGCCGGAAACTGCGGCAGGCGCAGCGGGCGGCAGATAAAGACCCCGCCTTTTCTGTCAATGTGGAGGCGCTGACCGCCGCCCAGCCAAAGGATTTGGACGCATCGGAAATCGAGGTGCGCCTGGGTGCTACCTGGATTGACAAAGACTACATCCAGCAATTCATGTACGAAACCTTCCACACCCCGTACTATCTGCAAGGGAAGATTGAGGTCAAGTATGTCCCCTACACCGCCGAGTGGCAGATCACCGGCAAAAACGCCGTTGGGTACGGCGATGTAGCCGCCAACACCACCTACGGCACCGACCGGGCCAACGCCTACAAGATTCTGGAGGACAGCTTAAACCTGCGGGACGTCCGCATCTATGACACGGTTGAGGACGCGGAGGGCCGGGAGCGCCGGGTACTCAACGCCAAAGAAACCACCCTTGCCGCCCAGAAGCAGATGGCGATCCG
>NZ_QZEG01000171.1:0-1416 GCF_009917605.1 Anaerotruncus sp. 1XD42-93
GTCAAATAAGGCGGACAAAACAGGGACCGTTTTTGATGCCAAACACTATTACCATAATTATACGTCTATACTGGACTTAGCGAACGCTGCTGATGGAACTGTGATAGCATTTGGGGTTGCAGGCTCCAATCTTGCCAATGCAGAGGATCGGCCACCTGCATCCTGCGAATATTACTACTTGATTTTGTCCGAGGGAGCCCGAAAAGATGTGATCGCCTTTGGTTATAACACCTCCTGTATTTACATGCGCAAAGTCTGGAACAGGGTATGGAGCGGCAATTGGACACAAGCTGCAACTTGCGCCTGCGCAGACAAGGAATGGAAACCTCTCCCTATGATAAATGGGTGGATAAACGCTACTAACGACTCTGCTGCTGCGCTAAAATATCGAAAAGGAGCGGATGGAAAGGTTGTGTATGTTACAGGATATATTAAACAGCCGAACACTTTAACGGCCGATAATAAAATCATCGCCTATCTCCCAGAGGGATATAGACCTAAAAACTATTTTTGGAAGCCATCTGTGCATGAAACCAAAGATGGCGTGGTATCAATTAGAGTTAACCTGGACGGTAAAATATACCTTACGAATAGTGGAGCTAATGTACAGGCAATCATAAATTCCGCTCTTCCCATCTGCTTGACGATTCCAATCTAAAAAAGCTGACCGGACAGAGCTATTCCGCCAAAAAGCAAAACGATCCTACAAATTTGTTGCAGCCAGCCGCGCTGTAATGGCACTGAACAGATCCATTTGTCCCAATAGTCATAGCCCCTAAAGTCTTATAAAAATGGTCGACATCTCTAAAAATACCAGGGAGAAACAAGTGACTTTTGGGTCTGAATCCGACGGGCAGCACAGCAATTTGAGCACAACATGCAATATCCGTTTTATCCGTCTTTTCGCATGCGATTGAGCCAATGACGATACCTTCTTGTGTTTTGCAGTAGTAGCTTGCTATGTTCAAACCGTCCCATATCCATCTGTCAAACCCGGCCGCATAGGGTATCTCAAAGCGTTTTGGAGGTGCTGCGGTAGCAATTCTTTGCCATGCTTGCCACTGAGCATAACCGAAATCATTGTTATCCCTATGTCGTGTACGCAAAAAAATTCGTCCGTTGTCTTCTCCCATATAGCACTGCGCAGCGATCTGTAACGCACGATTTCGATTTACTCTTAATGTCAACGTTTCGAAGTAATGAGCAGACATGGATGATGACATCGGCGGAGCACCTGCGGGCCTATCTGCCTTTGTATAGGCTACCGCCCTATGGTCAAGCAGCGCCATATGATCCAACGGTGGAGTGTTAAACAGGATTTCAGGTGTTATGTTCAGGTTGGGGGCCTGTACATCCCGGGCATACTGCGCGTATAAATTACTCTGCAAAGTCCCGTTTTTGTCCGCCTTATTTGAC
>NZ_QZEG01000172.1:0-1391 GCF_009917605.1 Anaerotruncus sp. 1XD42-93
TTTTGTCCGCCTTATTTGACGAGGGTGTACGAAACGGACCGAGCCGGAGGTTGTCCCCCGGCTCGATCCCGACGCGAATTATGCCTGTACATCGAGGTCAACAAGCATCTGCTTGACCTGCTCCCGGAGCATAGTCGGAACATCGTCAATGGTCTTTTTGCCCTTGATAATCAGGGTTGCATAGACTACCGCCATTATGTACACCTCCCCTCGGCAGAAGATTTTTGCAAGGCAAAAGAAAAAGCTACTCATCTTTGAGCAGCCCCTCTACCTCTGCTTTCAGCGTTTCCGGTACGTCTGCAAGTGTCTTGAGGCCCTTGCGGATCAGCTCTGCATAAACTTTAGCCATTCTCCTGTACACCTCCTTCCAGCGCCGCTACACGCTCCTGGAGCGTGAGCAGGATTTCATATACCTCGGCAAGTGCCATGAGTATATCAGTATTCTGCCGGTCAGCCTGTTCATAGGCTTCGGCCTGCGCCAGCATAATTGTGGTTGCCTGCGTATCAGCCGTTTCATAGGATTCTGCGATTGCCATTTGTGCGTCTGTAACCTGCTGCTCCAGCGCGGCAATGCGCTGATCCTGTGTTGGCCCGAAGTCTGGAAAATCAAGCGGGGGATTTTCCTGCTCCCACGCTTCAATCTCTTCGGGCGTGGCTCCTTCCTCCCATGCTTCGCCATTCCAGCGCGGCTTTACCAGGTTAGACGGAGGGCTGACTTCCAACAGGCGTTCACCCTCCGCAAGCTCATAGCCAGATATGGTCTCTCTTATTTCGCCGTCCTCATCTGTTTCCAGATAGATGAGGACAAATGTTTTATAGAGGTTGTTCGCGTCAACGACGCAAGAGTATTTGTAATCCAATTTAATCTTCCTTTCTCTGGTTTTGATACCTTTTCGGGGAATTTGATACGATTTTCCCTGTTTGATTCCACTTTGCAGAAGTAAAAACGCAAAAGCCCCCGCCGAAAGACCAGCGAGAGCCTGCTTGACAGCGCAGAAATTGCGCTGTATAATGAATATAAAGAGGTGCTACCGGCAGACGGTTAGCCCTTTGGGATTACGGAAATAACCGCACCATTAGAGCCGGGGCGGTTATTTTTGTTTGCCCTGAACCAGAGCAATCACGCCAATGATCACGAGACAAAAAGCGAACAGCCCTTCGTATGTAACCATGCGCATCACCCCCTTTCTTCAAGGGGGGCTAACCGCCTGCAACCGTATGTGGTAGCACCTACTCGTATTCTATCACAGGCACTACTTACCAGTCAATCTTCTTTTCGGTCTAATCCGGCAAAAATCGCCAGACCGCTTTGATTTATTACATATTTTTGTCAAACATTTCCCCTTTCCTGGTGTCTCAATCCATCCAATAGTCAAATAAGGCGGACAAAA
>NZ_QZEG01000173.1:0-1376 GCF_009917605.1 Anaerotruncus sp. 1XD42-93
GTGGCAACCAGCACCTTTGCGCCGGGGTAAAGGCGCAAAAAATCGCCGCCCCATTGTTCCGTTAAGTGGTTGGGGACGACGAATAAGGATTTCTGGTTCAGGCCCAGCCGCTTGCCCTCCATTGCGGCGGCAATCATTTCAAAGGTCTTGCCCGCGCCGACACAGTGGGCGAGCAGTGAATTTTTTCCGTAGAGCATCCGCGCCACGGCGTTTTCCTGATGGGTACGCAGGGCAATTTCCGGGTTCATGCCCGCAAAACGGATATGGGAACCGTCATATTCGCGGGGACGGATGCAGTTGAATTTCTCGTTGTACCGCCTGCAAAGGGTTTCCCGGCGCTCCGGGTCTTTGAAAATCCAGTCCTTGAACGCTTCGCACATGGCTTCCTGCTTCTGCTGGGCGATGGCGGTCTGCTTTTCGTTGAGGACGCGCACCTCCTTTCCGTCCTCCATCTTTGTATCGAAGATCCGCACATCCCGCTGGTTTAAGGTCTGCTCAAAGATTTCATAAGCGTTGATGCGCTTTGTGCCGTAGGTGGCGTAGACGCGCACGTTATCCCGGTTGTCCGCGCTTTTGCCCTGCACGTTCCATTCGCCGGTGACGGGGGCATATTGCAGCTTGATTTTCCGCTCCTGCAAGTATGCAGGCGTGTGGAGCAGTTCAAACATAAACTGCTGGTAATACCTGGGGTCTATCCAGGACGCGCCGATCCGGACGCTGATTTCAGAAGCGGTCAGGTCTTTGGGCTGCACCTGTTCCAGCTTTTCGGCGTTGACGGCAAACTGCGGGTTTTCCTTGGCGGCGGCGCGGGCAATCGCTAACTTGGCCCGGACGTTGCCGGAAAGGTATTCGTCCGCCGTCTGCCAGCCCTGGTGCCAGTGTGTGCCGCCGTCCTCCAGGTCAAAGGGGCCGGTGGAGGGGTCTTTGAAGATGATGCCCTTTAAGTCCTCCACAATCTGCGGGATTTTTTCAGAGCCGCCCATCAGGGACGCCATGTAGCCCAAATCCACGCAGGCTTTCTCCCCGATAGATACCGCCAGCGCCTCCACAGCCGTGTCCACGCTGGTAACGGCGCGGTGGGTCTGGATGGTGCGCCGGGTGAACATATCCGCCTTGCGTTCCAGTTTCCCCTCCTCGTTGATGATTTCCAGGGAGCAGAGCAGCGGGTAGGAGGAATCCTGTTCAAAGGCCAGCTTGTTGCCGGTGCTGTTAAGAAGCCCGTATTTTGCGCTGAACGCATCATAGAGCCGGTTTAATTTTGCCTGCTCGGACTGGATTTCGGTATCGTCCGCGCCGGCAAGCTGCAAGTCAATCAGGCGGCGGGCGCTGTCCCGGATGCCGATCATGCCCTTGACGCGCTCCGTGGGGGTTTTGCC
>NZ_QZEG01000174.1:0-1340 GCF_009917605.1 Anaerotruncus sp. 1XD42-93
AGCCCGGCGCATGAATATTACATATAGCCCAGAGTTTTAGCCGATGTCCGCGCCGGGCAGTTTTATCAAACGAACCATGCCGGAGGTGATAAACCATGATTGGCTATGTCTGTTCACGCAACAAGCGCGGCAGGCTCACAGCAGGTGAAATCTATGATGGGCGAATTGTTTATCGGGATGGTACCCCATATTTCTTCTGTCAGGATAATTCCGGGAAATGGTCTTACCACCCCGGAAACTGGTTTGTGAAAGCGGGTGATCTGTTTGCCAAACAAGCCCAGAAGAATCTCAAAACCCAAACAAAATGAAAACAGGAGGAATTCTAACATGATCGAAACAACCATTCTTAGCGTCCAGAAAACCGTATTCAAGGGCAAAGACGGTGAACCCGACAAAATCATGTGGAAGGTGTTCTGCGCCGACAGCACTGGTGCGGTTGGAAGCATTTATTCCACCAAAGAACGCTCCACAGGTGAAGTTGTCCACCTCGACCTCGTGGTGAACCGTGACGGTCGGTTCACCGCAAGGATTATGGATTAGCCCCCTGCCTGCGGCGGGTGGCTTCCATTGTCCGGGAGGCCGCCCCCGTAGGGGGCGCTACTTGATTGTTACCTCATAATGTCATCACTTTTCAGTGATTGCATAGCGGCCCCCGTTCTGGACTATGAAGTTAAATACAACTGCAAAGTCCGGTACTTCCCTAACAATCAAATCAAGATCACCTGCTTTTCAAAACCAATTTTCAACCCTTTGAAAGCAGAAAAGCAGGGAACCGAGCCAAAGCATCAGGAATCATTGAAAGAATACGACCCGGAGACAGGCGAAATGGCATATAAATTTGTGGAAGGAAAGACCATCTGGTCGCCGTTTGAAAACAAGTTTGTCCCGATTACCATGATGAAAGAACCCGAAGAAAAACGGATACGCTATGACAACATGAAACGGGCGATCGACAAAGCGTTTGAAATCGGGCTTTGCAACGAGTTCCAATACTTCATCACCCTGACACTGGACAAAACTAAAATCGACCGGTACGACCCCGAAAAGATTTACAAAAAATTACGGGTCTGGCTCTCCAACATGGTACAGCGGCACCAGATGGACTACATCCTGTTTCCCGAATACCACAAGCCGGAACCCGGACAAACCGAACGTGCAATCCATTTTCACATGCTCGCTAATGCGAACACCCTTAAACTTTCGGACAGCGGCAAAAAGACCAAAAACGGACAAACCATCTATAACCTTTTGGGCTGGAAGTACGGCTTTAGTACCGTCATAAAGCTGGACGGACGCTCTGCAATCGTCAAGTATGTAACCAAGTACATCACCAAAGGCAA
>NZ_QZEG01000175.1:0-1336 GCF_009917605.1 Anaerotruncus sp. 1XD42-93
TGGGCCTGATGAACAGCTGCAAGGCCCAGGCGGAGGAGATTCTGCTGGCGGAACTTATCAACAGCTGACCTTAAACCTGTTTCTTTCCGAAACGGAACAGATTCAGAATATTGATGAAGCAGAGAATGTGAAAGCGTCCTCTGCTTTTTCTTTTGCCCAAAAGGACATTGACCATGTACTGCGGCTGGGCGGCAATACCGACCGTCTGCGGGAGCGCGTGACAGCTGAATTTGAAAAGCAGAAGCCGGTCCCGGAAATAGCCGCCGCCCTGCAATCCCTCTATCATGGCGGCAACGGTTTTACCACCGATGCAGGCCGTATCACAGTCTGGTATGGTGAGGACGGAATCCATCTCTCTCATGGAAAATCCGCCCGATATGATAAATCCGCACAGGTTATTTCCTGGGAGGGCGCGGCGGAGCGTATTGGCGAGCTGTTGGAATCCGGTCAATTTGCTTCCAATGTGGAGCTTGCCGAGGCGGAGGGTTATGAACGCTCCCTCCTTGCCAACAAGCTCTGGAACCTGTATCACGATTTGAGCGATGAAGCCAGAGAAGCCGGATATTTACCCAGTCTGTCAGAAATCAAGGGCAACGGGTTTCCAGAAGAATCCGCATGGCTCACTGAGCAGCTGCGTGACCCGGCTTTCCGCCAGCCCCTCACAGAAGAATACGCCGCCTTTTGGACTGCCTATACGCAAGACCGTAACTTGCTGCGTTTCCATTACCACAAGCCAAAGGAGATTTGGGAAAACCTGAAAGACCTGTCACTGCCCCGCAAAGCCTTTTCATCTGAAATGGCAGAGGTTCCTGCGGTTAAGCAGTTTATTACGGAGGATGAGATCGGCGCGGCCCTTTCTGGCGGCAGCGGTTTTGCCGGGGGCAAAGGGCGCATTTATGCCTTTTTCCAGCAGCCCCATACCGACAAGGAAAAAACCGCATTTCTCCGGCAGGAATACGGAACCGGCGGACGCTCCCACGCACTGTCCGGTGCAACGCACAGTGGCGAAGATCACGATGGAAAGGGCCTGCGCTACCAGAAAAACGGCTGTGACGATGTACGCCTGACCTGGGATAAGGTCGTGAAGCTGGTTGCCGGCCTGATCCAAAAGGACCGTTATCTGACCGAAGCAGAACGGGAACAGTATGAGAAAATCCAGGCAGAAAAGGAACTGGCAGAGGCGGGCATTGTAGAATCACAGAGCCAGCCTGCTCCTGTCCATGAAACCGAAACAGAACCGCCCCAGCCCGCGCTGGAAGAATTGCTGGAACAGTACAAGCCGGTTGTGACCGCCGCCATCATGGAGGATACGGCATACCGCAACGCCTGCGGCCAT
>NZ_QZEG01000176.1:0-1325 GCF_009917605.1 Anaerotruncus sp. 1XD42-93
CGGATGTTTTTGCGTACACGCCATGTTGATAATGACGATTTTACCCAGTGGCAGGCATGGAAGGAGGTTGCGACCTGCTATTGTAATGAAATGGAATGGAAAGCGCTCCCGATGATAAATGGATGGATCAATGCTGTGGGGGATTCCGCTGCGGCACTGAAATACAGAAAGGGGGCAGACGGGAAGGTCGTATATGTTAGAGGGTATATCAAGCTAACAGGCAACTTGACAGCGGAGAGTAACACATTTGCGTATCTTCCAGCGGGGTATAGACCTACAGGCTTTTGGTGGACAACAACTTCACACGAGTATAAGGAGGGCGCATTGACATGTAGGGTCAACCCGGACGGTAAAATGTACATTACATCTATCGGTTCTGATGTGCAGGATATTGTAAATTGGGTTATCCCTATATGCTTAACAATTCCAATTTAAAGCGGGATTGTCAGGTAGATTTCAATACTATTCTTTATCGCATTTGCCCCGTCTGGATCATATCCGGAAATCACTATGTCCCCACCTCTGCCTACTCGAACCCTGCAAAAACTGCCTCCGCCGCTTAATGCACATAGCTGATACCATAATCTCGAAGGACGATAGCCCGTTGGAAGCGTTGCAATCAATTCCTCATATGCTAAAGATGCTCCCTCCACAGGCTTAATAGTTCCTGCAACGTAAATAGCATCATATCCTTTCCGATACTGTAGTCTCAGGCCTTTATCCTTATCATCGTTCCAATAGATAAACTTATCTGTCATGGGCAGCTCTTTCCACTCTATATCTGGACCATAGCAGGTCGCAGCTTGTGTCCAATCGGTGCTCCAAACTTTGCTCCAGACCCTGCGCATATAGATCTTTTGTCCAGTAAACCCAAAGGCAACCACATTTTTCCTTAACCCATCAGACAAAATAACATAGAAATATTCGCATAGTGTCGGTGGGCGATCTTCAGCGTTATAAAGAGGAGACTGATTATCTCCAAATGCTATCACTGTGCCGCCATCACTTACACTATTGACCATTTCCAGCACAGTGGGATAGTTTTGATAAGCCCTTTTGGCATCAAAGACGGTTCCTGTTTTGTCCGCCTTATTTGACTATGGAACGGATTTAGATAGGTAAATGTGGTGCCACCTATTTTTCTAAAGCCACTGATTTCGTCAACCAAACAAATCAAAAAATTATGAAAGGAAGATTGAATTGGATTATAAGTATAGTTGCGTCGTCGATGCGGACAACCTCTATAAAACGTTTGTCCTCGTCTATCTGGAGCCGGGAGAGGGCGGCGAAATAAGAGAGACCATATCGGGCTATGAGCTTGCGGA
>NZ_QZEG01000177.1:0-1321 GCF_009917605.1 Anaerotruncus sp. 1XD42-93
AAAAGGAAGTTTGATGCAGAATGGACCCGGCTGGAACAGGAATACCGCGCAGCCGGTATGGACGATAGGCAGATCGCAGCGATGAAGGAATATGACTGGTCCTGGTTTTGCAGCCAGCGAACCTATCAGAACCGCGTACAGGCCCTTCCCAGCGAACAGTGTGAGGACGAGAGCGAGCAGTCCTGCCTGTTCCGAAAATTTGAATCCCTGTCCTGCACCTGGGACACCGGCGATGTGGATTCCCGGCGGTTTGGCTGGCTGTCCTCCCTGGAGGATGAACTGCTGTACCGGCGGCTCTGCAAATTGCCGGAGGACGATCTGGAACTGCTGACCCTGCTCATTGTGGACGGATACCGGCAGGCCGATGTCGCAAGGCTGTGGAACTGTTCCCGGAGTGCAATCACACAGCGAATAAATAAAATCAAGATTTTTTTGAAAAAGGCTTAACAAATCGCCTTTCCCAATGCCTACACATTGAAGGGACAAGTCCTCTTGCCCCTCATTGCAGCTTGACAACTGAATATACGGCATAACAGGTACATAACCCGTATCGAAGCGGAAAAGGCGCGCCGCCAGGACGGTTGCTTGCAGGAGGTGATGACAGACAGGCAATCCGAGCGATCTACGTCCAGCCTTAAACCCGGAGATGGCGTTCCGGGCGCGATGATGGTGCGGGGGCTTAAAGATACTTCCTCACGGCCCGCCAAAGACTTGGGGGGAACCCTGCGGCGCACGAGTAAAACGGCGCTGCGGAGTTATGACAGCTCTGCCGGGAGCGGCCTGTTATGTCCCTATCGTCAGGGGGCGTGGCAAATATGACGAACCATCCAAACAGAATTGCAGCAGCCGTACCGGACGGTATCCAGCGGCAACCGCCGCCCTTATCTTTCGATACGGCTGCTTTTTAACCATAGAGTAAAAACAATTTTTGAACGGAGGTGCGTCTTTATGACCAAACAGACAACCCCGACAAGCTCCTACAAAGAGGTGCGGATCGGGAAAACCATTTATCGTGTCACCAGCTTTTTTTCGGGAGAAAAGGACCTGGGAAAGACGCTGGAACAGCTGGCAGTCAGACGCGCCATGTCGGAAGCCATTCCAGCTGCCAGCGGTTCCAAATAACAGAAAGCCTCGCGGCCTGCCGTTCTCGCCTGTCGGCTCGGTCGGTGCTTCTAACCGCCTTTGGCGCTTAGAGGTCGCCACCGGCGACCCGCACCATTGCGCGGCGGTGGATTCTCCGGTAAGATATTCATGCAGGGTAAAACCTGCGGAGCCATTTTGCCGCACGAGGTATGGATTCTGAGATGGTCGGGAGGTAAAA
>NZ_QZEG01000178.1:0-1289 GCF_009917605.1 Anaerotruncus sp. 1XD42-93
ATTTTAATCTTTTTAATTCCATATTCCTGATTATATCTCTTTTTGGCAAAATTTCAAATGCTGTTGCCCTGAATGGTGTGCTTTGCAAAGAATGTCTTTGTGAAGTCCACAAGGTCGGGAATGACCTTGTTGTTGCCGTCTGCCCAATAGGAAGTGAACTCGAAGCTGTTGGAAGTTTTCTTGCTGTGCTTCTTGGCGGAGTTTTCACTTTCCTTGATGTGGCTCGCTCTGGTGGTGTTGGAATAATACTTTGTGAATGTGCCGTTGGAGATAACGAAAATCTGCACATACTCATAAAGCCCACAACCAGCCCAGAAACTATCACGCTGATAGCGGTTGATTTGGTTGAACGCTTCTTTGATGGCTACGCCACGGCGTTTCAGTTCCACATGAACCAAAGGCAGACCGTTCACAAGGATAGTCACATCATATCGGGTGTCGTGCGTTCCGGCACTTTCCTCATACTGATTGATGACCTGCAAACGGTTGTTGTGGATATTCTTCTTGTTAATCAGAGAGATGTTCATCGTCGTGCCGTCCTCACGGGTCAGATTTTGAACATAGTCTTCTTGAATTTTTCGGGTCTTTTCCACGATGCCCTCATTGGCGTTGGCAATTTTACTTTTGAAAAAGCTGTCCCATTCCTTATCCGTAAACTGATAGTTATTGAGTATTTCTAACTGTCTGCGGAGATTGGCAATGAGTGCATCGGCGTTGTGAATGGTCACATACTCATAGCCCTGTTCGCCCAGCATTTTGATAAATGCTGCTTCCAGAGTCGCTTCACTCTGGTAAGCATCAGAGCGTTTGGTTTGTGGCTCATATTCGGTTACAACCGTACTTTCATTGGTTGAAAGTACGATATGGTAGGTACTCATAATATCACCTCAATTCTTCATCTTTTCCATTTTCTCTAACTAACGATTCATAAACAAATTTTAGAATATGCGCAAACGCAAACAAGAACACGGGATTTGCCGACATTGCTTTTGCTTCGCACATGTATCTATACTCAGGAAATGCTTGATCTTGTTCTTTTAGACATAAGTAAAATTCTTTTTCCCTATTTTTTATACCAATATTTTTCGATATATATTCCTGCTCATTCTGGGGCAATTTTTCAAACAGTCCCTTTAATCCATGCGTCTTTGAGAAATCCACGCCAAAGCCATATAATATTGCTTTCAAAAATAACTCACATGAAAATGCTACATTTGCTAGGCCTTGTTTGAAAAATAAATATTGCACAAATCGTTGGCAAGAGCGAAAATAGGAATATGAAACGGTAT